>JAZQJN010000073.1:0-10252 GCA_045541655.1 Acutalibacteraceae bacterium | reverse complement strand
CGCACCGAAAAACGCAAACCCCGATTGTTGTCACACAATACTTAACAAGCAAGGAGAAAACTCAACTTATTTGTCAAAATGGAACTTGCATTTTTACCAAATTCATTATTGACAAATAAGTGCAACGGGATAACACTCCCTATAAAAAATAGAGAGTTCTCTCAGTTTGCTTGTTAATTAAGTTTGTGTGACAATCATATTATATCACTTTTTCAGTTTTTTGCAAGAATAATATAAAAAAGGCGATGACAGTTTTTGTCATCGCCCTAACGTTTAATTAAACAGGTTATTTGTTTTGGTCGGTTTTTCTTTTTTTATCGTAAATACCAACGGTAGCAAATCCGCCACAACTTACAAACAACAAGACAATCCAAAGTTGCAGGTTGTTGCTTTCTCCCGTTGAAGGGGTATCGGTTGCGGTGGGAGTATCGGTGGGGGTTTCGGTAGTGGGATGTGTTTCGGGTTTATATACCGTATTTACTACCTCGTTTGTAACATAGGTATTTACACCGTCGCGGATAATCGCCTTATTTACAATACTGCTATTGGCACCTACTACCTCAACGTCAAAGGATACTGTTACTGTTTCCTCCTTATCTACGTTCAAGATCCAGTTGACATGATCACCTGCAAAGGTTCCGTCTAAGGTAGCAGATCCTTCTACATAGGTAGCATTGGCGGGAATTGCATCTGTAATATTCGCCACAACGTTTTCACCTGTATAGTTTGTGTAGGTGATAAAATAGGTGAGGACATCCCCTACGTTTACCTCTTTGCCATTAATCTCGGTGGTGGTATCCTCTGCAAGATACACCTCTTTTTTAGTTACTCCGTCAAAGGCAGCATTGGTAAAGGCAACGTTCACAGATACCAAAGCATCCCTTTCGGTTACAACACCTGTTTTTACATTGGTGACGTCGGCTTTGAGTTGTCCGTCTCCGATATCACTAACCTTTACTGCAAGGAGATGTTTTGTGCGGTCATATACCACGTTACTCAAAACGTTTTCGGTGGTGTTTTCTGCCACTACAAAGTAGTGGGTACCTGTTTCGCTAAATTCCTTTTCAAAACTGAACGTGCCATTGTTATTTTTTGCGGTGGCAATTAATTCAGCGGTATCTGACGTGATATCAAAGAAATAATCGGTTTTGTAAAGGTTGAAAGTAAATGCGTTATCTACTAACTCTCCGCCTACCAATTCCTTAACACCGTTAAACACAACCTTAGCAGGGTTTGGAACGTAGTAGTTTTCAAACTTAACATTAGCATTATCCACACTTGCGGTGGCATTAAGCACTCCATTTACATCCACAACGGTAACAACAATGGTAATGGGATTGTTTACACCGTCATATCGGATACCCGCCTTATTGCCGTTTTTCTCTTTGACCGTGTAGGTGTATTCGCCCTCGGCAATATATATGATTTCATTAAAGGTAAAACTACCATCCGATTTATTTGAAACGGTTTCTTTCAGAATGTTTCCTTCATAAAGTTCGAAGAAAAATTCGCCTGTTTTAGGAGCACGGCCGTGAAGAATCTTTGTGCCGCTGATGGTATATTTGACATACTCTACCTTGTAACTGTTATAGAAGGTTACAAGGTTTGTAACGGCATCTTCAAAGTAATAATATGCTTTAAGTTCACCGGTTGCGGTATCGTTTATTACCTCTACCACCAGGTCATAGATGGTGGCGTCGTAACTCATTCCGTTGAGTATATATTTTCCGCTGGCGGGGTCATAAACCGCATTTTCAGGGATATATTCAACTATGTCATATTCAAATTTACCTACGGTTGTAAAGGTTAATACATCGTTAAAATCTACAAGATTTACATTACCGTTAAGACCATTCTTACCCTCTAAAACAGGAGTAGTGCGGTCTTCGTTTTTATACACATAGAAGGTAAATTGATTCGACTGTAAATCTTTACCGAAAAGATCTTTAGCAACTACACCGTCAAGATCTACGATAACATCCTTGGGGTCGTAGGTGTTAACAAAAGATACTGCACCTTTGGTGGCATCGTTTACATCCACACTTGCTATTTCGTGTTCATTATCTGAACCAACCTTAACGATATTAAGACTTGCGGTCAAATTACCGGTAGCATCGTCTGCCGACACGGCAACGGTAATATGATACTCTGCATCAGAATATGTCCAGCCGGCTCCGCCTTTATCCACCTCGGTCAAGACAAAGTAGTATGTGCCTGCCTTTGTGCAAACCGAATTAAATCGTGCTTCTCCTACGGCATCGGAATAGATGCTTATGGATGATGCATCTTCACCCGTTAAGGGGTTCCAGTTGGCATCGGTACTAATCGCTTTGAACTCGAAACCTGCAGGTGAAATTGTATCATCACCGGACTTATTATCCACAATTTTTTTAACATCCAAACTAACAGGTGCGGTATGATAGGTGTTGTTGAACACCACCTCGTAAGACCCGTCGGTAATAGGTTTATTGTTAAGGTCGGTAATATTGGCCACCAGTTGACCGCCGTTGTCTGTAACATTAACAACGAAGGTATATAAAGTTCTATCATAGGTTATGTTGGAAACGTTGCCCTTTACCTCAACAACTTGATAGGAATACCTTCCTACCTCATCAAAGACAATGCCGTCAAGAACGTTTTCAATGGTGAAATTCTTTGTACCTGATTCGTTATCATCATATTCGGTTTCGGCGGTTTTTCCTATAATATCTTCCCAGGTGGTTCCGTTCCATTTTTGAGTCTTGTATGTGAATTTACCACCCTGGTGGTTACCTTCGATGGTAAAATTCTTGGTGCCGATAATATCCAAATCAACCGAAACGGGACTGGGGGTATAATGGTTAATAACTACTGCCGTCGCACTACCCTCGGTGGGTATTACAAGGGCGTTATCTGTATCGGCATCCTCACCCGAATGGTTGCGGGTACGATAGGATACTGCAAAGTGATTATCTGAATTATTTTCGGTAACGGTTACATTAGTTCCTGCGGGAATACGCAAAATCTCAATAGTTTGTCTTGCTTTGATTTGCAGGGTAAGATTACCCGAAGCATCGGTGGTCTTTTCGTAAGACTCACTATGTTCCATATCTTTTACAGCAAAGGATCTGTTTGCAAGATCTTTTCCTAAACTTACAGTAATGTCGAAAAGTTCATTCAACACACTCTCGGGGACTGCGTGATTGCTTGTAATCTCTTTGGTAATAAAGAGGTTGCCGTGCTTGTGGGGGACATTGGTAACACTAGCACGAACAAATTGCTCCGCACCGTTAAGGACTTCACTAACATTGGGGATTGTAACTGTATCGGTTTTACTTTGGATATAGTAATCACCCTTTATAATTTCATCAATTTCGCAAGTAGTACCACCGGGGATACCACTGATATATACAGTCTCTTTCGCCTTAACGTTAACGGTAAGGATATTATTCTCATAGGTATATAATACAACCTTTCCGTTTGCATCTACCACTTCGGGATTGGCTGTAACTCCTGCGGGAACGGTAACGGTTAGTGCATAGGTATCAAAAGGATTACCAATTGCTTCGGTAACGTTCTTTGTAAGGGCAATACCGGTATCAAGTTTAAGGGTTAATTTGCCGTTATTACCAAGCCATACTACCACTTCGTTACCACTGTGGTCTTTGGCAGTTTCATAGGTATATTCAGGGGTATAACGTTCTACTGCGGTTTGGGTAACGTTTTCGCTCTTATTAACCGTCATATTATGCAAACGGCTGGAACGATGGGAACCAATTCCAAGTACAGCGTATAATTCTGCATTAGGATTGTTTTGCTTATAGGCAGAAATTACCGAATCAACATCCTTTACGTCAATAGCGTTACCATTATTAAGATACGCTTTTGCCGTTTGATCATAAAATGCTACCGACTCTTTTATATATTTCCAGTCGGCATATCTTAAATAGGTAACCTGCTCTGCCGCGTTTGCAGCGTCGGTTGTGTCGGGAGTGGGTCGATAAAATGTTACGTAAGTATATACCTTTGTATCATCATCGGCTGTTTTGTATTCATCATAGGTCATCCAGGTTAAATCATACTGATCATCATTCCAAACAATACCATATTCGTTGTTTTCGGGGATCGTTACATCTTTACCTGTCTTTTTATCGGTAATCTTTGTAAATATACCGTGATTACTTTGATTATAATAATATCTGTTTTCGTGGGAGGGCAAAAATCCAACGTGGGCATCACCCTTGGCAACAATATCAGAAGCATCTGCAGGATTCATTACACCAAAACGGTTGCTGTAAAAAGAAACAGTACCATTATCTGCATCAATATATTCATAACCCTGAATTTTGGAAATATTGATATCACCATTGGGTAAAAGGATATCCGAATCTAAACCTACGGTATAATATACACGCAAGGGGTCTTGTAATATTTCGTTAATGGTAGAGGTTGTTTTATTACCAACAGTTTCGGATATTGCCTGTTCCATAAT
This sequence comes from Acutalibacteraceae bacterium, assembly GCA_045541655.1. GTDB lineage: Bacteria > Bacillota > Clostridia > Oscillospirales > Acutalibacteraceae > UMGS1484. The sequence continues at coordinate 5,781 of JAZQJN010000073.1, read as the reverse complement.
GATGGGCAATATTTCCTGATTTATTCTAATTTCAAATTTTTGAGTACCATCATCTTGCGGGATAATATCAAAGGTAATATCCTCGTTGGTTTTCCATATTTCGTTTGTAGTAGGATTAACACCTGTCCCTACATCTACACTATAGGTGCCATCTGCATTTTTTATAACACCGTAAGATGAACCAAAAATGGAAACCGATTGAATAGATTTAATCTCCATATATTGACCGATAAAGTCAACGTAAATAAGAGGAGTATCATCCACCCCGGTGCCACCTACGTCAGAGGTACTGCTGGATATGGGATTAAATGCACCTGAAGATATCTCTTCATATATTTGCTTAAAGGCATCTTGAAGTGCCGTACTGGTAACATCATAATATACATCGGAATAGTTAACGTTGGCGGCTATTTTTGCATCGGTAATGAGTCCGTTTTGCGTGGGATAATTATGGTCAAATGTCCAGCCACTGTATGTTACTGTTTCGCCATTTGCCCACTTCCCAAAGTTTTCATAAGCCTTTTTAACTTCACCATTGGAATTGTTTGCATTGAATCCGTTTTTAGTATCGGCGGGATTCATAAGTAATTTTGCTCTAACGTTGGTGGTAATATCCACACCTACGGTATAGACAAGTGCATCGGTATTATATTTTTCCTCTACCTTTGTTTTGTTGTATGCCGCATTAAGAAGGGTGGTAAGATAAAGGTTTCTGCCTGTAGCGGTAACACCTGCATTATTTACCTGACTTTCAAGTTCATAATAACCTTCCTTACTTGCAAGGGTTGCTTGACCGTCGGTGAGCACAATGGCAACAGGGGTACGGTTTTCAGTATTTGTGGCATTGGCAAGAATATTAAAACCTCTATCAATGCCCGATTGAAGATTGGTCCCCATAGTATATCCGTTATCTTTGCCCAATACATTTTTATCATTATCGTAAGCGGTTACAACTCCGGCATCAGGTTTGTTATTGTTGAGATAATTGGTAACAACCAAATCAACGCCGTTTTTGTAGGGTGCAAGGGGAATAACGGTTTCACTATCTACGTTGTATGTAACAACCGAGATACGAGTATCTTTATTGGATAGAATATCATCAATAAGTCCGTTTGCTGCTGCAATAGTGCGTTCAAGACGAGTAACATTTTTATATTTATCCTCCATGGATGTGGAGGTATCGAGAATCAACACAACATCTAAAGGGCCGCTGGAAATCATAGTTTTCTTGGTAGTCATTGTTGAACCAAGAGCAGAGAAAACAACCTGAAATGCTTCATCATCCTCTAATGATACCTTAAAGGAAGATCCTGTTTCGTTTCTATTGTTAAGGGTTACAATATCTCCGTTTTTATAAACCGATTTATCTACCCAAACACGACCTGCATAACGATTGCCATCTGCATCGGTTCCCATCATATTTTCAAAACTGTCGGCGGTGCCGGGGTCAGTAACAATTCCCATAACGGTGGAGGGATTAATTCCTTCCGCTGCTAATGATGATGAAAAAGGAATATAAGTCAAAAGCAAAGCCACACAAATAATTGGGCTTAAAACCTTTTTAAGCAGATTCTTCTTTGTCATTTTTGCTTCCTCCTTGATGAACAAGCGTTATTTATAATAAAAGATACTTTGCTCCATAATATATAATTAATTATATAGTTTTTTAAAGTATAATACAAGAGAATTTTGAAAAATTTATATATGTTTTTATGACTATAGGGAGGACTAATGTCCTCCCTATATCGGTGTTAAATCACTATTGATTTGTTTAGTGCAAAGGAATAAAGAATTTTTTCCTTAACCTTTAGTCCTGTGTTGTTTTCAAATGCCTTTGCATAGATATCAAGTTGGGTATAATATCGGTCAATAAGGGTTTTTTCCTCCTCCACCCTATCGGTCTTGTAATCAACGATGACAAGTTCCCCATTTTCCTCAAAGATACAATCCACACTACCCTGAACAAGCAAGGTTTCCTCCTCAAATATTTCGGGAAGGGTGGAGTCAATTTCTCTGGCAGGAAGGGAGGTCAAAAATCTTTGTTCTCTCATCATCTTTTTTGATTTCATCATTCTATCGAAAAGAGAACTTGCAAAGAAATTTTTGATTTTTCCTGTATCTATACTATCTCTTTGGGATTCCGTCAGATACCCCTGTTCCACCATAATAGACAGTTCTCCATCCAAGTCGGAGGTGGCGTGGATAAAATCCCCATACTGCATAAAGGTATGAAGGGCGGTGCCCCTTGCGGCGGCATTCAGGCCCTCCTCCTTACCAAAGGCGGGGCTTAAATCAAAAACATCCTCACTAATAATATCCTTTTTAGATATTCCCGATGCAGTACGCTTTTTTGCCTCACCCCTAAGGAGAAGATATGGGCTTTTATAGTCAAGTCGTCTTTCAATTTCAGGGAGTAACGATGAGCCGTCTTTTATTTCGATGCTTTCCTCATTGAAACTATCCTTCAGTGTGGAAACGACCTCATTTCCCCTCAATACTTCCACCGAAAATCCATCCTGCGGGGTGATATTATAAACCACCGAACCCTTCGTTTCAACAAGGGCAATATCTCTATATTTCGGATGACGCAAAAGAGATAAAAGTATAAGGGGAGCAAAACTTTTTTGTTCTGCAACCCTGTCTCCGCTTAAAACTTCAAAATTTCCAAGACCTTTTAGGTCCTCCACGGTTTTAACAAGGGTATCGTCAAGATTTTTGAAAGACATAAGGACAAAACAGTTATCTACGGCACGGGTGAGGGCAACATAGTATACGCGAAGTTCCTCCGACACCATTTCCCTATGCTTTTTCTCCTTGATTGCCTCAACGATAAAGTTAGTATCGGCCTTTAGGGTATCTTCGTTTGCAAGTTTTATTGCACAACCGAAATCCACATCCATAAAGACACTATCATTAAGATCCATTTCATTATATTTTCCGTTGCATCCTGCAACAAAACACACGGGATATTGAAGTCCTTTGGAGTTGTGTATGGTGGTAAGAGATACCGAATTTTCCCCCTCTGCTTTGGGAGATTTTATCGATTTCCCCTTTGCGGCACGGTCTACATATCGCAAAAAACCATCTAAACGCTCAACCGAGTTTTTGCGACACTCCACAGCCACATCCAAAAGATAATGAAGGTTTGCCTTGCGTTGTTTTCCTCCCTCAGTGGCTTCGATTACGTTCAAAATTCCTGTGGTATCGTATATTTTATTTATAAGTTTATCCACCGATGCACAGGTGGCAAAACGACGGAATTTCTTGACATTTTCTATGAAATCCTTCGCCTTTCTATTGCCGTTTTCTCCTGCATTTATAAGGGCATTGTAGAATGTACCACCCTTAAAATCGGCACGATACTGTGCAAGTTCCGTATTTGAAAAGGAAAACATTGGTGAGGTCATAGCCGAAAGCAGTGCCACATCATCGGTGGGATTATCTATAACCCTGAGAAGAGATATAACCTGCATAATTTCCTGTTCGGCAAAAAAGTCGGTTTTGGTGATATTTGAATGGGGTATACCTCTACGCTTTAACACCTCTGCCATTTCAGGGATATGGGTGCTATACCGCATAAGAACGGTAAAATCGCTGTATTTTGCCCTTCTTAGGGAAGTTCCATCCTCATCGGTGATACATTCCCTTCCCATCATATCTTCGATTATATCGCATATTTTTTCCGCCTCTAATTGATATGCCGAAAGGTCGCTATCCTTTCTATCAATGAGGATAAATCGGGCATCGGTTTCATCTCTTTTTGGGGAATCTTTTCTTGAATTAAGTCCATGACCGTCAATATAATTTATTCCCCCTATCTCCTTTGAAAAAAGTTTTGAAAAGAGATAATTAGTGGCATCACAAATACCCTTTCGGCTACGGAAATTTCCCGAAAGAATCACTTTTGAAGGTAAAGGTGTGCCATCATATTCACGGCTGTTTTCTAAAAGATCAATAAAGTTTTCGGGGTTCGATTCCCTGAAACGATAGATACACTGTTTAACATCCCCTACCACAAAACGCTTTTCCCCCAGGTTGGAAAGGGCGTGGAAAAGTTTGTTTTGAAGGTCGTTTACATCCTGATATTCATCCACCAAAACCTCATCATAACTGGATGCAATTTGCAGAGCGTTGGGGGTTAAATTTCCATCTTTATTGTAGAAAAGAGAAAGGGCTAAATGTTCCACCTCGGCAAAATCATACCGTCCCATTTCATCCATTCGGCGACGGATAATACTTGTATAATCATTAACCATTTTAAGCAGGAATTCTATGCTCTCCGACATTTTTTTGACAAGAGATGCACATCCCGCACTATCTAAAGAATAGTATCCCTGCAGGTGTTTCTGCAGTTTGGTCATATATCCTTTAATGATATCACTTAATTCCTTTAGGGTTCCGCTACTTTTGGTTCCTGCATACTTTACATCTATTTTACTACAGGAATGAAGGGCGTTCCAATCCTTATTTTTAGCCGACTGTTCCACCGACTTAACCAGTATTGCCCATTCGTTAAGGAGGGCAATTCTATCCTTGCCCTTCTTTTGTTCTTCCTCGGATAAACCATTTAATTCGTCCAAGGTCTGCATAATTTTTTTGTAGAGTGTTCCGCACATTTCCTCGGTGTGAGACATAATGCTCTTACCCCAAACACTATCGTTGATAGTAGTGAATTTGGTATACATCTCAACCGCATCTGCCATATATTTTTCGGGGAAGGGTTGGGTGCGAAGGGTTTCATATAAACTACCAACTGCATTTTTTATACTGAATAATCTCTCAAGAGGATCGATGGCAGCAAGGAGACTGTAGGTCTCTTTTTTATAACGGGTAAAATATTCTTCAAACAGTTCCTCAAAGGCAGATTCTTTGATTTCTTCCATATCGGCCTCATCAAGATATTGAATATCGGGAGAGAGTCCCAAATCGGCATAGTTTTCGGTAACAATCTTTTTGCAAAAGGCATCTATAGTTAAAATAGTTGCTTGAGGAAGAAGCAAAAGTTGATTCATCAGTCGTTTGTTTTCGGGGTGTTCACGATATTCTTCATTAAGGCGTCCTGCAATTCGTTGACGCATTTCTGCCGCCGCTGATTTTGTAAAGGTTACAATGAGAAGTCGGGTGATATCTATGGGTTTTTCTTCATTTGAAACAAGTCGTACTACCCTGTTTGCAAGGGTTGCAGTTTTACCCGAACCTGCCGCCGCCGATACAATTAGTCCGCAATTAGCATTAATCGCTTTCAGTTGTTCCTGCGTTGGAGAATGTGCCATCGTAATCACCTCTTTCTAAAATATCTTTTTTCATTTCATCGGTTTCTACGGGTGTTTTGCTATGCATGGCGGTGTTACCGTGGGGACAAACTGATACGTAATCACAATATCCACAAGCGTCTCCCCCTTTTGGGTCGAGGGGATTTGCATTTATCTCTCCCCTATGAAGCTTGTCTCCCATATTACGAAGAATATCCCGCACCTTATTTTCGGTGCCTTCAAAAAACGCTTCGCTTCCAAGCCAGGATTTTGCACTTGCAGTCCCATTTTTATTAAATGAATATGGCATAAAATCGGTGTTACTTGCCTCCATAACAGATTGATGGTTAAGCACAACACCCTTCATCTTTTTCGCAGGGACATCCTTATTACCGAGAGCATTGGCTCTGGCAGGGAAATAAAGCACCGCTGCGGGGCGACTGTCATCACCGAATTTTTTACTCTTTACAAGGGTAAACAAATATACAAACATTTGAAGACCTATTCCACAGTAGATATCTCCTATATG
>JAZQJN010000072.1:0-1596 GCA_045541655.1 Acutalibacteraceae bacterium | reverse complement strand
GCTCTCCCCGTATGCACGAGGCACGGTTCCCGAGAACCGCAACCCGTTGCGGTATTAACCCCTATATGGTTGAAATTGCAAATATCCGTGAACATTGTTCCTGGATACATAAAGACGTTGAGGAAGCCACCGAAAAGGCAGTTATTCTTGCCCGTGCCGCTATCGCAAAGGTAAACCTTAATGCTCCCCTTCAGGCAGGAGAGAGCAGTGTTACCAAACGTGCATTGGTTATCGGCGGCGGTATCGCAGGTATCCAGACTGCTCTTGATATTGCAGACGCAGGTTTTGAAGTAGATATCGTAGAAAAAGAACCCAGCATCGGCGGAAGAATGTCCCAACTCGACAAAACCTTCCCAACCCTTGACTGTTCTGCCTGTATCCTCACCCCTAAAATGGTTGAGGCAGCAGCCCACGAAAAGATTACCATCTTCACCTACAGTGAGGTGGAAAAGGTATCCGGCTTCGTTGGTGATTTCACCGTAGATATCCGCCAAAAAGCCCGTAGTGTAGATATGACCAAATGTACCGGTTGCGGTGCTTGTATGGAAAAATGTCCCTCCAAGAAAACTCCCAGCGAGTTTAACCGTGGACTTAACAACCGCCCCGCTATCTACACCCCCTTTGCTCAGGCAATTCCCAACGTTCCCGTTATTGATAGAGATGCCTGTCTTAAATACAAAACCGGCAAATGCGGTCTTTGTGAAAAGATTTGTCAAGCAGGTGCTATTAAATACGATCAAACCGATGATATTATCAGCAAAAAATACGGTGCTATCGTAGTTGCTACCGGTTTTGATATTATCAAACTCGATAAATATGATGAATATGCCTACAGTCAAAGCAAGGATGTTATTACATCCCTTGAACTTGAGCGTATTATGAACGCCGCAGGACCTACCAAGGGTCATTTAGAGCGTCTTTCCGATGGTAAAGCACCTAAAGAAATCGTATTTATCCAATGTGTTGGCAGCCGTTGCTCCGACGGCCGCGGTAAAGGATACTGCTCCAAGATTTGCTGTATGTACACCGCAAAACACGCTATGCTTATCCGTGATAAGTATCCCGACGTTAACGTTACCGTATTCTATATTGACGTTCGTACCCCCGGTAAGAACTTTGATGAATTCTATCGCAGAGCGGTAGAGCAGTACGGTGTAAACTACGTTAAGGGTCAGGTAGGTAAGGTTATGCCTCAACCCGATGGAAAACTCCTCGTTCAGGGTGTTGACCTTATCGATAACAAACAAATTATGAAGGAAGCCGATATGGTAGTTTTGGCAGCCGCTATCGAACCCAACTCCGGTGTTCGCAAGATTGCTACCATGGTTACCGCAAGTATCGATAACGATAACTTCCTCACCGAAGCTCACGCAAAGCTTCGTCCCGTAGAATCACCCACCGCAGGTATTTTCCTTTCCGGTGTATCCCAAGGACCTAAGGATATCCCCGAAACCGTAGCACAGGCAGGTGCCGCCGCCGTTAAGGCAATCGGTCTTCTCTCTAAAGATAAGTTGACCACCAACCCCTGCACCGCTAAATCGGATGAACTCCTTTGTAACGGATGTTCTGTATGTCAGAACGTATGTCCTTACGGTG
>JAZQJN010000071.1:0-1921 GCA_045541655.1 Acutalibacteraceae bacterium | reverse complement strand
CGATAGTCGGGATGATATTCCTTAAGAAGGGCATCCTTTTCTTCTGCGGTCATACGGCGGGGTTCGGTAGCCATACGGGCTTCACGGGTGGCCTCAACCTTTTTGACCGATTCCATCATTTCAGGTGTAAACATTGAATATTCCCTCCTTATTTCTCTATTTCTCTGGTGTTGTAAAGTTCTTTCATTTCGGTAATGGGCTTTTGCATGATTTGTTCAATCAATTCATCATAAGCACCCTTAACGATTTCGTCAACGCGGTTGTAAAGATGCTCGGTTTCGGGAGCAATATACTTACCGGTTAAACGACGGGCAAGAAGTCCTACCATAGGATGAGTGATACCTGCAGGACATCTGACTGAACAGCATCCGCAACCTACGCAGTCGAAGGATTCCTCAGCACATTTTTCGAACTCGCCTCTTTGAGCGTATGCGATATATTGCATTACGTTAAGGTCTTGAGTACATGCCTTGGTACAAGCGTTACATCCGATACAACTGTAAATTTCGGGATACAACTCCATCATAATTTGTTGGGTGGGTTTGATTTCGTTGATATCGTAGGTACGTTTATCTGTGGGGAAGAAGGGGATACTTGCTACATACATTCCTTCTTGAACCTGGGTTTGACAAGCAAGACAGGTTTTGAGTTCGTTATCTCCCTTAATTCTGTAAATTGTGGCACAGGCACCGCAAAAACCGTGACGGCATCCGCAACCTCTTTTAAGAGTGTATCCGGCATATTCCATAGCGGTCATAATTGTGAGTGATGCCGGTACGCTGTATCTTTTACCGAAAAAATATACATTTACCATATTTTCCATCTCTAAGATACTTCCTTTCTTTAATACTCGTTAGGTAATTCGTCAATTTCGTCGAAACGGAATACCGGACCGTCTTTGCAGACATATTTAGAACCGATATTGCAACGTCCGCATTTGCCTACACCGCACTTCATACGAAGTTCCAAAGTGGTGTAAACCTGCTCCTTGGTGAAGCCCATTTCCTGCAATGCTGCAAGAACAAACTTAATCATAATGGGTGGGCCGCAAACCAAAGCGGTGCGGTCATTGTCAAATCCCAACTCTTTAAGATAGGCAGGAACAAATCCAACGTGGCCATCCCAACCATCTTGCTCACGGTCGATGGTAAGATGAACGTTAACTCCTTCGGTATTCATCCATAGTTCCTTGATTTCCTTTAATTGAACAAGGTCATCGGCAGAACGGGAACCGTAAAGGATATCTACCTTGCCATAGTTGGCACGGTTATCAATAACATAGTTAATAACCGAACGGAGAGGTGCAAGACCGATACCACCGGCGATAAACAAAAGGTTTTTGCCTTTGAGTTCGGTTTCTACGGGGAAGTTATTTCCGTAGGGTCCTCTGACGGTTATTTCATCGCCCACATTAAGTCCATGGAGATATTCGGTAAGTTGACCGCATCTCTTAATGCTGAACTCTTGATATTCTTTGTTTGTGGGAGAAGATGTAATGGAAAACATACCTTCGCTGACACCGGGGGCACATACCATTGCACATTGACCGGGCATATGTTCAAAAAGTTTTCCACCTTCGGGAGCATTAACACGGAAGGTTTTTACATCGGGGGTTTCCTCTCTGATATCGGTGATAATACCGATTTTAGGAATGAGAGTATCTAGGTCATAATTCTTGTGGCAATCACAATTACACATTAGTTTTTGCCTCCTTCCTTAGCAAATGCCTTAATTACTTTTACAATATTAAGGGACATAGGACATTTATCTACACAACGTCCGCAACCAACGCAGGAATACATTCCATCGTTATTGGCGGGGAAATATACAAGTTTGTGCATAAATCTTTGACGGAAGCGTTGCATCTGGCTTGTACGGTTGTTTCCGTGAGCCATCATTGTAAAGTCAGAATACATACATG
>JAZQJN010000070.1:0-7511 GCA_045541655.1 Acutalibacteraceae bacterium | reverse complement strand
AAGCATTTTTATAATTTATAGTAAATTAACCCAATTTTTTCATATTATCAATGAATTCTTTGGGATTTTCCGCCTTGAAAAGGGCACTTCCTGCAACCAAAACGTCGGCACCTGCCTCAATAACCTGTTTGCCGGTTACTGCATCAATACCGCCATCCACCTGGATACGCATATCAAGACCAAGACGTTCACTCTCTTTACGGAGGGCTTCAATTTTCGGAAGAGCCACGGGCATAAAACTTTGTCCGCCAAAACCGGGTTCAACCGACATTACAAGCACCATTCCGCAAAGTTCAAGATATGGGAATATTGCTTCTGCGGGAGTGCCGGGTTTAACCGAGATAGAGGGGATAACTCCATATTTTCTTATCTCTTTCAAGGTTTCGGCGGGATTTTCCTCCGCCTCAACGTGGATGGTGATATAATCCGCACCTGCTTCGGCAAACTGCTTAATATATCGGTGGGGAGCATCTATCATAAGATGGGCATCAATGGGAAGGTCGGTGTACTGGTTTAATGATTTGAGTACGGGAATACCAAAGGATATGTTAGGTACAAACATACCATCCATAACGTCAAAATGCCAGATATCTGCCCCTGCTGCCTGCATACGGTCGCAATCTGCACCGAGTTTTGCAAAGTCGGCAGATAAAAGGGAGGGTGCCATTAAAATCATATTTATTTCTCCTTTTTTGAATGAATAGCAAATCAAGGTTAATAATACTATGGTAAAGATAGAAAAGATGATTTTAATATTGTATAAATATTATTCACCTTTTTTATCTTTTTAATATAAACCGCCCGACGATAACCTCGTCGGGCGGCGGACTTTATATAAACTGAATTTACGTCCAATTACTTAAGAATTAGTCCTTTTTCTTAGCGGTTATAGCAAGAGCACCAAGAGCAAGGGTGCTAATTGCTACTGCAATTGCGATGTTGCCAAGTTCACCGTCTTCGGGGTTATAGTCCCAAGCATCGCTTTCTTCCCACATAGCATAGAGGGTAAGATCAGATACAACGGTAATGTCATCCCATTCTTCATACATTTCGCCACTGCCGTCGGCTGCGGTGTTCCAACCTGCGAACATATAACCATCATAGGTATAATCGCAGAAGGGAGCCATAATAGAACCGCCGGAGGGAATGTCGGTTTCAGGAGTCATTTCGCCTTCACCGCCGTTGGCATCAAAAGTAACGGAACAAAAAACAACTTCTTGCTCGATATTTTCCCAAATAGCGTAAAGGGTAGTTTCATCATTAACAACCATTACTTCTCCCGGTTGATAACCATCGCCGCTTCCATCGGGGGCAGTGTTCCATTCAACCAATTTATGATATTCATAGGTAAGACCGCAAATAGGACTGGTAATACCGGAAACAACATATTGACTGCCTTTGGGAAGTTCTCCGGATTTATTACCGTGAAGTTGACCAAAACATGCGGGATCGTCGGTGTTTTTGTCGTATGTTACATGAACGCCGGGCACATATTCCCATTGAGCAGTAAGGGTGATTCTCTTAAGGGCATTAGCGTTTGCGGCTTTTACAATAAAGGTATCACCGGGATAATATTTATTGCCTTCTATATCGGTCCAATGAGAAAAGTTCAATGTAGGTGCTTGGTTGCTATATGTGCAATCTTTAACCTCGACTTCCTGACCGTCAACAAGGTCTTTCTCTTGAATGCCGCCGCCTACACCGCCGGCTTGGGAGTTTGCAAGATAAACCAATATGTATTTTGCTTCAGCAGCAGATGCCGATACAGCAAAAACAGTAACTATCATAGCAACTGCTATGACAAGAGCAAATAATTTTTTCATTCTAAAGTCCTCCAAAAGTGAAATTGCGACAAGTGTCAAACTGACACCTATAGGTTCATAATTATTGTATAACATTTTGCAAAAATTGTCAAGATTTTTTTGGTAGCATAATGCACAAAGAATACCCCTCTCTTTTGGTACATATAAACTAACAAAATAGTGTTGACCTTGTGGAACAATAATGATAAAATAAAAATACTTCTATAGAAATGAGGTTGATATTCAATGAAAAATACCGTAAAAAGAGGTATCTTTACGACAGGTCTTCCTGTTTTAATAGGTGCTGTTTCGGTATTGGTTATCATTGCTATTATATGCACCTCAATATTTACTGATGAAAACTCCTCCCAAACTCCTACCTCTGCCGACACATCCTCAGAGGTAACCCAAAGCGACCTTTCGGTTGTATCCTCTCAGGTTACATCATCGGTTGTAGAAAGCACCGCATCCGCCCCTCCTAAAAAGGAAGAAAGCGTTGTATCTATGTCCCAAAGACCCTTTACCCCTCAAGGAAACGAAACTCCCACCGACGTTAATAGTAAAATCTGTTATCTTACCTTTGATGACGGCCCTTCCAACAACACTTTGAAAATTTTAGATATTCTTAAAAAGTATAACGTAAGAGCAACCTTTTTTGTAGTTGGAACGGGTAACCTTGAATATACAAAACGGATGGTGGCAGAGGGTCACACCATCGCCCTCCACACCAACACCCACAATTATTCCAATATATACAAATCCACCACCGCATATTACAACGACCTTAACGCCTTGAGCAACAAAATCGAAAAGGTTTGTGGTGTAAGAAGTAATATTGTTCGTTTCCCCGGTGGCACAAGCAATACTATCAGCAAGAATTACTGCAGCGGTATTATGACAAAGTTATCAAAAGACCTGCCCAAAAAAGGATATTATTATTTCGATTGGAACGTAGATTCAGGAGACGCTTCAGGCAACAACGTATCGGTAAGCAAAATAATGTCCAATATAAAGAAATACGGAACTTCCCAAAAAAATGCCGTGGTGCTTATGCACGACACCGCCGCTAAAAACACCACCGTACAAGCACTACCTCAAATTATTGAATATTATATGGATGCAGGATATTATCTTGCTCCCCTATCCTCAAATTCCAAAGCCATAAGACACAAACCGAATAACTAAAAACAGCCCCCTTTACACAAGGGGGCCTATTTTTTATTTTCCGATTTTATTTTTCACTCTTTGTGGTGATTATCATTTCAATTATCACGCTCAAAACCACCGTTACCGCCGTCCACGCAAAAACGTCGGTGGTTTCTAAATATATTTTAGCATCGTACATATATCCGCCAATGGAAAATTCAGGTTTGCACAGCACCTCTGCCGCCACCCCCGATTTCCAGGCAAGTCCCACCGCGGTCTTACAAGCCGAGATGAAATAAGGTTTCGCCGAGGGGATATATATCCCGCTTATCTGCCTTTTTAGGGGAACGTTATACACCCCACACATTTCAAGCAGTTTCGGATCGGTTTCTTTAAGTCCTCTGTGGAGATTTCCCCACACAATGGGAAGCACTATCAGGAAGGTGATAACAATCGGGATGATATCCTTATTCAGCCAAATCAATGCAAGGATAATAAAGGATGCCACAGGCACCGCCTTTATAACGCTTAACAAGGGAAAGGATATGTGATATGCGATATGGCTTATATGGGTGATAGCCGAAAGCATCACCGCCACCATCACCGCCAAAAGATATCCTAAAGATACCCTCACCAAACTCAAAAGCACCGAAGTCCAGAACTCTACGCTTTTCATAAGTTCAAAGAGGCGGAACACCACCTGTTTTGGGGATGCTATCAGCAATTCCTGATTGACAAGTAGGGCTATCCCCCACCATACAAGTATCCAAAACACTCCCGACAGGGCAATATACAGTATTCTTTTTATATTTTGGTTTTTGGTATTTTTATTTTTCATAATAGAAATTATCGTCGGGCAACTTACCGCCTATCGATTTGTTATCGGCATGCCAGAGCACGTTAAGAACGTTGTGAACGCCCTCCTTCATTTTGGTTCCGTCTATATAGCAAATTCTTGCCGAGGGAATGGCTTTAGATGCTATTTGTGCCGATTTGAATATCTTATTCTGTTCAATAAGGGTTGCCGCTTCTTCAACGTTCTGGTTGGTAAAATCTATGGATTTCTTATAATTATCCAAAAATTCATCCAGAACTGCCTTGTTGGTTTCGGCAAAATCAGAGGATACTACAATGCATCCTTGGGTAAGAAGGAATTGATCATTGTTATCGTGGATTGTGTTCCACTCTTTGTTAAGGTCGATAACACGTTTGAGGTTGGGATTCTTTGCTATTGCGGCGGTGGCTGCGGGTTCAGGAAGAATACCAATGGTTTCTTTACCCGATACAAGAAGGGTGGATACCTCATCGTGTTCGGTCTTGAACTCTAACTTTTCGCAAACTGCTTCTTCAAGGTTAAGCACACGAAGGATATATTTGAAAACGTATTCGGGGGTTGCACCCTGACCTGCAGAGATAATCTTTCTGCCCCTTAAATCGTAAAAATCCTTTATGGAATCATCACTGGATACAACGTACATATTACCAAGGGTGTTTACCGCAGCAATTTTTACCTTGCCCCCTGTTTTGTTATATAAAACCGAGGCAACATTTACGGGAAGTGCACAAATATCGTACTGTTGATTTATCATAGCCGAAGCCAGAGTTTGAGGGTCACCCTCTACGGTGAATTCGTAGTCTGCCAATTCGGTGGAAGGGGTGGACATCATCTTTGCCATACCCATTCCCGTAGGGCCTGAAAGGGTTGCAATTTTTACCTTTGCCTTTTCTGCTGCAGAGGATGCATCGGTGGGGGTTTCACTGTCCCCGCCACAGGCACAAAGGGTGAACATCATAATCACAGCCATAATAACAGATGTAAGTTTAATAAGTTTTTTCATTTTAATCGTTCCTTTCGGTTAATAAATGATTTAGATTTATAATTTTTATTTTATTCTTTTCGTTTCGTTTGATATATCCTTCATTTTCAAGTTCGTCCATTGAACGATAAAGGGTAGCACGGCTTACTCCCAAAGAACTTGCTAAACGGGACATAGGCATATTCAGGGTTACAATATCCTCCTCATCCTTTTTTAATGAAATAAGATACTTTACAAGGCGAACCTCTCCGCTTTTGGCGGTATATTGACCTATCTTTCCATTCAGGAAGCGGATTTTCTCCGACAAAAATGATATATAATTCACCGCCACTTTACCGTCGATGGAAACAAGACGTTCCACACTCTCAAAGGGAATAAAAAACACTTGGGATATCCCTTTGGATACAATTTCCGATACCGAAGTGTCCTCCCTGCAAAACAGTCGGGCAACACCGAAGGCATCCCCCTCATAAAGGGTGTTGAGAAGCACCCGCTTGCCCTGATTTTGTCCAAAAATTCTCACACAGCCCTCCCCCACGAAGGAAAGACAGGGACCGGATGGGTTTTCTACAACGTCTCCGTTTGAAAAAGTTTTCATTGTGATTTCGGGGGATAATACAAAATTTTGTATGCTATCTTCATCCACACCCTTAAATAAAAAGGAATTTTTTAGGATGGATATAAGTTGGTTTTTTTGGATTTTGGTCATTTTATCCCTCCAAACTGTCTTATATGATACACTTTCATTATACACATACATCAAAATATGTCAAGTTTTATTACAAATAAATTTGATAATAAATAATTCAAAAAATCCTTGACAAAGCCACCGCTAAAAGTTATAATGGTTTTTGCTCATTATATTCGGGGAGGGAGCCCAAATGGTAGTTAATCTTTCGGAACTCTTTGTTTCAGATGGAAATTTACCCTTTGATTTTCCCCTCGATTTATCCGATTTGGACTTTTTCGGAGTTTATCCACTTAAGACTCCCGTAAAGGTTTCGGGCAACATTCAAAGTCGGGCAGGAATTGTTACCTTGCAATTAAAGGCAGAGTATCTTTATTCCTCTCCCTGCGACCGTTGTGCTACCCCTGCCGAGAGAGAATATTCCCTCTCTATGGAACGCACCCTGGTTCGTGAACTTTTTGATCTGGATGATGAAAGATACATTCAGGTCGAGGGAGATGAATTGGATTTGGGCGAAATCGCCCGTACCGAGGTCATTCTGTCGGTCCCCGGTAAATTTTTGTGCAAACCCGATTGCAAAGGTATCTGCGACCGTTGTGGCGTAAACCTCAATGAAGTTTCCTGCGATTGTTATAAAGATAAAATCGATCCTCGACTCGCAGCATTAAAAGATTTTTTCAATGAGTAAATATTACAAAGCATAATTCGCTTTGGCTAAATATATAAGGAGGTGCTGATAATGGCGGTACCCGCAAGAAGAATTTCTAAAACCAGAAGAGACAAAAGACGTTCTAATGTTTGGAAGCTTGACGCTCCCACCCTCGTAGTATGTCCCAAGTGCGGCGAATACAAACGTCCTCATAGAGTTTGTCTCGCATGTGGTCAGTACAATGGCCGTGAGGTTATTAAAGTTTCTGACGACAAATAATCAGACACGAAATTAACAAATCAGGGTGTGAAATATCTCACGCCCATTTTGTTGTATAAAAATTTATTTATTTTTATTAATATCATATAAAATGGTATAACCTTGAACATAATATCCTCCCCTTATTTCCCCATCAGGACAAGGCACTATTATAAACGAAGGATTTATTATATAAATAAAGCAGGCCGAACGGATTACTCCATTCGACCTGCTTTTTATTTTTGCAAATTACATATCGGCAAAAATTGCCTCTTTATTCTTAACAAGATAATTAACACCCGAGATTACAGTAAGCACTGCAGAACCCCAGAGAAGAATGTTATATGTTACAATCATAGGTACAGATGCAATGTTGATTACACTATGGAACCATTCCGCCTTTACAAGTCCTGCTATCATATAAAGCACTTCTCTAATACCCTCAAAAGCAAGGGTGGTAATAATAGCCACCATCTGAACAACCGTCTTTATCTTGCCCCATTTGTCGGCGGCAATAACGGTACCCTTGGCGGCAACTATCATTCTGACCGAACTTACCGCAAACTCACGAATGAGAATAATAAGGGTTATCCACTCAATACCGAAACCGATATCAAGGGCGATAAATCCTAAAAATGCGGCAGTGGTTAAAACCTTATCGGCAATAGGATCAAGGAATTTACCAAAATCGGTTATAAGATTACGCTCACGGGCGATTTTGCCGTCGTACATATCGGTAAGTGATGCCGCAATAAAAACGATTAAGGCAAGGAAAAAATTAAAAGGGATAAACTTAAAGCACAAAAGTGCCATAAATATTGGTGCTAAAATCATTCTGATTACGGTTAATTTATTGGGGAGATTCATCCCTAATCACATTCCTTTCCCATTAAATCTAAATCAAGAGAATCGGTAATCTCTACCTTAACAAAGTCGCCCACGTTCTTCTTGCCCTTGGCGGTAAAGAAGACCTTGCAATCCACATCGGGGGCATCCATATAACATCTGCCGTAAAAATGTTTTATGTAGGTATCGTATCCCTCCACCAAAACCTCCAACCTTTTGCCCGACATTTCTTCGGCAACACTTTCGGCAATAAGGGTTTGCTGGGACATCAAAATTTCTTGACGGTTTATACGGATATCTTCATC
>JAZQJN010000069.1:0-2249 GCA_045541655.1 Acutalibacteraceae bacterium | reverse complement strand
GCTCCCCATAGGAGGACTTAAAGAAAAGTCGATGGCGGCATATAAATCGGGTGTAGAAAAGGTGATTATACCCTTCGATAATCTTCCCGACCTTGCAGAGATTGATGACGTGGTGAGAGATTCTCTTCAATTCGTTGCTGTAGAAAGGGTAGAGGAAATTTTACCCCACATCTTTGTAAATGAGAATTATTTGAGAAATAATGGGGAGGATAATCCCCCCGAAAAGAATGTTATCTCAAATATTCCTGTGGATAGAGGTTCATCCATTTCTAATTATTCTTAAAAAGGAGGAAAAAACCAATGAAGTTTGAAACTGCGGTATATGACAGTTCCTTTGGTACTGTCAAACAGTTAAAACCCTCGGTGAAACCTGAAATTGTCTTTTCGGGCAGATCAAATGTGGGTAAATCCTCCTTGCTTAATAAGATTCTGAATAGAAAGAATCTTGCCCGTGTAAGTGCAACACCGGGTAAAACCATAACGGTTAACTTCTTTTCATTAGATACAGTAATGTTTGTGGATTTGCCGGGATACGGATATGCAAAACGTTCCGCATCGGAGCAGAAAAGATGGTCTGATTTGGTAGAAGGATATTTCAATTCAAACCGAAATATTTTAACCGTTGCTCAACTTATTGATATTCGCCATAAACCCTCGGCGGATGATATTATGATGCTTAAGTTTTTGGTAGAGATGAAATTACCCTTTTTCATTGTTTTCACCAAGTCAGATAAGCTGAATAAAACCGAAAGAGCAAATCAAGAAAAGATGTTTTCTGAGGTTCTTGATTTTGTTCCCAAGGATGTTAAAAAGATAGCTTTTTCCGCACTAAAAGGAGAGGGCGTAGAAGAGATAAAGAGTTATTTAAGAGAGTTGGAAAAATAAAATGTTTGTATCATCAAACCTTTCGACAAATGATAAGGGACATCTCACCATCGGCGGTGTAGATGCTCTTTACCTTGCAAAGGAATACGGCACACCTCTGTATGTAATGGATGAAGATACCATTCGTAACGCCTGTCGTGATTTTGTAAGATCTATGAATGAGTATTATGACGGAAACGGTATGGTAACCTATGCCAGTAAGGCATTCAGTTGCAAAGAGATATACCGTATAATGATGGAAGAGAATATGGGTGTGGATGTTGTATCCGGCGGAGAACTTTACACTGCACTTTCGGTAGGATTCCCCGCCGAAAAAATACACTTCCACGGAAATAATAAAACCTATGAAGAACTCGAACTTGCTATGAAAAACGACGTAGGTGAAATTATTGTTGATAATCTGGAAGAACTTAATACCCTTGATGAAATAGCAGGTAAAATGGGTAAAAAGGCGGGGATAATGTTCCGTATTAAACCCGGTGTAGATGCTCATACCCACGATTTTGTCCAAACAGGAAAAATCGACAGTAAATTCGGCTTTGCAATAGAAACGGGCGAAGCGTTTGAGGCGGTAGAAGAAGCACTAAAAAAAGAGAATATTATTCTCAAAGGCCTTCATTGTCATATCGGTTCTCAAATACTTGATGTTGACCCCTTTGTATTTACCGCAGAGGTTATGTTTAGGTTGATGCTAAAGATTCGTGATGAACTAAAATTCACCGTTTCAGAACTTAATTTAGGCGGTGGATTTGGTATTAAATATCTTCCGGAAGATGATGCCAAAGATTACGATACCTTTATGAAAAGCGTTTCGGCAAAGGTTAAGGAACTTTGTAAAGAAAATGATTATCCCGTACCATTTATCGTTATAGAACCGGGCAGAGCAATAGTTGCAAATTCGGGAACTACGTTATATACAGTAGGTTCGGTAAAGAACATCCCAAATATCAAAACCTACGTTTCGGTAAACGGCGGTATGACCGATAATCCTCGATATGCTCTCTATCAATCACCCTATACGGTGGCAATAGCCGACAGGGCCGATAAAAACGGCGACACCCTGGTAACCGTAGCAGGTAGAAACTGCGAAAGCGGAGATATTATCCAAGAAAACGTTTATCTCAATTCTCCCAAAGCAGGGGATATCTTGGCGGTGTTCTGTACCGGAGCATACAACTATTCAATGGCATCCAATTACAATCGAGTACCCCGTCCCGCAGTTGTTATGATAAAGGATGGAAAATCCCGCGTAATTGTAAAAAGAGAGACCTACGAAGATATTATAAAAAATGATATTTAGTATTAAAACGACACATTTTTTGAAGTGTGTCGTTTTTTCTAATTTTTTATAGAAAATGTAGCAA
>JAZQJN010000068.1:0-2477 GCA_045541655.1 Acutalibacteraceae bacterium | reverse complement strand
TACCATAAAACGAATTGTATCGTAAGAGGTAAGGTCGGTAGCAGGGAAGGTAAGCATAGTCATAGCACCGATACCACTTGCCTGACCTGTGGGGATAGTGGCAGTCACAGCAACAGAACCGCTACCTTCGGAAATTTGAGTGCCCTTTGTAACGGAGGTGTTAAACATCCAATCCGTCCAACCGTTGGTACTATCGGCATTATTTATCATAAGGTCGTTACCAACTGCATAGGGAGTATGGGCAATACTTGGATCCGGTGCAACACCACGGAGATTATCCAAGAACATATAAGACCTGCTAATTTGAGCTTCGTTAAACCAAGTAATACGAACTCTGTTAATGCTCGACCAATTGGGGTTATTGGCGGTGGCACTGGGGGAGCTTTTATCTATAAGAAGGGTGCTCCATCCGGCAAAGATATTAGAAATGCTAATATTGAAATTATAACCGTCCTGCATAGTGGATCCTGTTATAAAGTTAACTTGAATAAAACCTCCCAATCCTTCCATATTGTAGGGGGTGTAAACATCAAGTTTGAAATTCTCATAAGAAGAAAGGTCCTGAGCAGTGGCAAAGTCAATAAACATCATACCACCGATTCCGCTTGCCTGACCAGTGGGAATAGCGAAGTTCATCCATGTTGAACCACCGCCCTCGGTTTTAATGTTTGGCTCAATTGCCACATTGGTATTGAAGCCGGTGCTCACACCGGAAACAGAATCAAATGAATGGATTACAGTTTCTATTTCCGCTGCTGCCGCTTGTGTAAAAACAAGAGCAGATACCATCATCG
Source organism: Acutalibacteraceae bacterium (assembly GCA_045541655.1). GTDB lineage: Bacteria > Bacillota > Clostridia > Oscillospirales > Acutalibacteraceae > UMGS1484. The sequence goes on along the minus strand of JAZQJN010000068.1, from coordinate 1,683 downwards.
CTAATGATAAAAATAGACATAGTACTTTTTTCACGTGTTTTACCTACTTTCCGAAAAGTATTCACCTTATTATACATCACAAACAACAAAAAATCAATAGAAAAGTTGCGAAAATTTATACTTTTTGCAAAACATTATTGATGTTATCCAATTTTTCGATAACCTTTTTTTCACTATTCACCCAAAAAGTTTCCATTCCAACCGATTTTGCTCCATCAATGTTATCCTTTCGGTCATCAAAAAACAGACACTCCTCCGGATTCAGGTTATATCTTTGGAGCAAAATTTCGTATATTTCTTTTTCGGGTTTTATGTAGTGGACCTCGGCGGATAAAACTCCCCCGTCAAGATATTCTAAAATACCCGTTTGCTTTGCGTGGATATTAAAAAAATAGGTGGAGTAGTTTGACAGATAATACGTCCTATATCCGCTTTTCCTAAGAATATCCACCCTTTTCATCACTTCGGGACGAGACAGGGGCATCCTTTCGGGATGGGATAGTGCATATCGAATACCCTCTTCCCATTGGGGACTTCTTTCCACCAATTTTTCGGTTACCTCTTCTACGGTTAAAAGCCCTCTGTCGAACTGATTTTGCCAAATATCGTTATCGAAAATACATCGGCATATTTCCTCCATATCATCAAGGGATAAATCCATATTTTTCAACAGGTTTTGGTGGTCGTAATCAATCAGCACCCGACCAACATCAAAAATCAAGTTTTTTATCATACCATCAACCTCATATTTTTTCTGGGAAAATTATACCATATTACATCCCCGGTGTAAATGATCAAAAATTTCCATTCTTGGATATGTTCACAATAAACTTTATCTAATTTCTTATTGACCAACGGGGGAATAAATGATAAAATACACTTACAATATTGTAAAGGAAATATTTTTATGCTTACGAGTAAACAACGTGCCGCCCTTCGCGGTCAAGCCAACAAAATGGAAACCATCCTTCAAATAGGCAAGGACGGAATCAGCGAAAACACCGTAAATCAGGTGGATGATGCCCTCACCGCCCGTGAACTTATTAAACTCCGCGTTTTAGACAACTGCCCCTTAACCGCTAAAGAGGCATCCGCCAAATTTTGCGATGCCCTCGGTTGCGACGGTGTGCAGGTTATTGGTTCTCGTTTTGTGCTTTTCAGAAGAAACGAAGAGAAGGCAAAGTACGACGAATTTATTAAAAAATAAATGAATACTGTTATTGGATGTCTAAATTCAAAATATATCCACGCATCCCTGTCCCCTTGGTGCCTTCTTGCAGGGGTTAAGGCCTTTGCAAAGCAGGAACATCAGGTCATTGTAAGGGAGGGCACTATTAACGGTGACGTGAAAGAATATGCTGCAACGATTGAGGAGTTATCCCCTCAGGTTGCGGCTTTTTCTTGTTATATCTGGAACGTTGAAAAGACCTTGGAAGTATGTAAAACATTAAAAAACAATCTCAACTGCAAAATAATTTTAGGCGGCCCCGAGGTGGCATACCGAGCAAAAAACGTTTTAGAAAAATATGACTTTGTTGACTATGTTTTGTCGGGTGAGGGAGAATATAATTTTCCCCTTCTTTTAGATAATCTTGAAGAAGAAAATGAAAACTTTGAAAATGTTTTTGGACTGACCTTCAGAAAAAACGTTGAGATAATTTCCATCCCCGAAAGGATAGAAAC
>JAZQJN010000067.1:0-5085 GCA_045541655.1 Acutalibacteraceae bacterium | reverse complement strand
CTGTCTGCCGATTCCAGCACTCTCGCAAACGCAAGTGCTATTATAACAAACAGTAATTGTTTTGTCAACAACTTTTTTCAAAATATTTAATATTTTTTTGAAAAATTATTTTGATAAGCTACATAGGTCGATTAAAGTATCAACTAAATCATATCCATCGCAATCAACTACAGTTATCTTAACCGATAACGCCTTTTCAATATCCTCAACTGTAATGTCATCAAGAAAAATATTTTCATCACGTTTTAACATACAGGAGGGGATAAGTAAATTTTTTGATACTTTTTTATTCTTCAACTGATTTATAATATCTCCACCGGTAATTAGACCTGAAACGGTAATGTCGTGCCCAAAAAAGTCATTTATAATGGGATACAAATTGATTTCAACATCATTGTATTTTTGGATAAATTTTTCGGTCAATTCCTTTAACAATGGATAGGAATCAACACCTGTAATCATTGTGATATTGCCTGCAATATCCATATTATCACATTGTTCAAGTGCGGATGTGAATTCCGATTTAAAGGATGCAATAAGCCCCACACCATTCTCAATTTGCGGATAATCCTCATAAAAATCCTCATCAGGAATAGGAAGATTTGCCTTGATATACATTTCATCTGATGCAAATACCAGACGTGTACCGTTCTTCTTGTAAAAATCATAGGCAAAATGTTCGATAATAGAGATAGCTTCTCTCGCGGATTTTTCATTATGGGGAATAAGAGGATATAAATTATCTCTGTGTTTTGTCATTCCAACAGGGACTATTGCAACACTAGATACTTCAGGATATCTATCACCTAAAAACTCCAAAGTGTTCTTAAGTTCATCGCCGTCATTTATTCCATTACAAAGAACGATTTGGCAATTCATTTTTATTCCTGCATTTTTGAATTCATCAATAATTTTGAGTGCTTCTCCCGCATTGTTATTACCCATTATTTTGCATCGAAGTTCTGGATTTGCTGTGTGTACCGAAATATTAATAGGAGAGATATGCATCTTAATAATGCGGTCTATTTCGTGTCGGGTTATGTTGGTTAGGGTTATGTAATTCCCAAAGAGAAAGGACATTCTGGAGTCATCATCTTTGAAATACAAACTTTTTCTCATACCACGGGGGAGTTGGTCAATAAAACAAAATATACACTTATTTTTACATCCGTGTTGTTTATCCATAAGGTATGAATCGAATTCAATGCCAATATCGTCGTATTCATCCTTAACTATAGTGAATTTCTTTTCTTTACCCTTTCTTAAAACAACAATATCAAGTATATTTTCGGCAATATAAAACCTGTAATCAAGGACATCCTCAATTACATTCCCGTTAATAGATAAAAGTATATCTTGGGATTTTATTCCACTTCTGTGAGCGAGGGAATGTTTTTCGCAAGATTTTATAACTACTGCCAAAAATATCACTCCAATATATCATTATTAAAACCTAAACCGCTGATTTCTTCAGCGTTACCCACAACCACAAAAGCGGAAGAATCATATGTTAATACAGCTTTTGTAAGTCGAGAAACTTCATATCGTTTAACAACGCATAGTAATACACGTTGATTTTCGTCTGTATATCCGCCTGAGGCCTTTAAAACGGTAACACCGCGAATAAGGTCGTTGAGAATAAAGTCCTTAATTTCATCGGTTTTTCGTGAGATTACATATACAATCTTTCCACCGGAATTGCCATATAGAATTCTATCGATTACTGTGGTACTGCAAAATATCACAATAATTGCATAAAGTGCGGAATTTATACTCTTAAAGGCGATTGCAGAAAATAAAATTATTACAGAATCAATTATTAAAATAATTCTTCCAAGAGAAGCAGAGGGGAAATACCGCTTAATAATTCTTGATGCAATATCGGTACCTCCTGTAGTGCCTCCTCTAAGGAATACAAGAGATAATCCAACACCGGAAATAACACCGCCATACAAGGCGGTAAGCAGCCCTTCACCTTTAAATGGAGGTAATATAGGGGAAAGTGTATCAATAAATATTGATGATGCTATGGTAGCATATATTGTTTTGAACAAAAAACTAAATCCAAAATATTTTATGGATATAAGAAATAACGGCAAATTCAAAAGGAGTATAATCATTCCTACAGGGAATGAAAAAAGGTGATTTAAAATAATCGCAACACCGGTTATACCACCTGGGGCAATATTATTAGGAGAAGTAAAAATAACAACTGAAACAGCATATAAAAAACTGCCTAAAGTAATAACGATTACGTCGTGAAATGTATACTTTGTTTTTAAATGTTGAAATTTTGCCATAATATATCACCCCAATTTATATTATGGGGTGATATTGATTTGTTTATTAATTTATAATTTTACAGCCACAAACGGATCGGAGGGTTCAATCAATCTGAAATTTTGTATCAAGGTGTCTCTATCAATATATAAAGGACTATGCGGGTTGGAAAGTCGTGCAATCCAAACTGAATTTTCTCGTTCTGCTATTTTAATATATTTTTCCGGAGGTGAATCGTTCCATTCGGATGCATCAATTTTTCGGATTCTTAAAAGTTCACCTGCAGTTGACTTGGTCGTTTTATCGTATCGATTAAACATAGCCATACCTAAACTTTCATCATAGGTAATGGTGATATTGTCCACCCATTCTTTGTTGAAATTTAAGTAGTAACCATCAGAGACAGAATACCAAGCAGTGAATAATTGAGGATTATTCTTCGCATCAAATGTTATCCATTTAATCAGTTCATTTTTACCGGATATCACAACATCAGAAGGTCCTTGAGAGGGGAACCCGACGGGGATATCGATGTATCCATCATCATTAATGTCGCAGGAAATAAGCGGAGAATGTCTTAACGTAGCAACATTTGACATTGTGTTTTTATCGAGGAAATAGTTAATATAATCCTTGCCATTATAATATATAACCTCGGTTACCATGGTTTCGGTGCCTTTATTTCCATCAACAAATACCACGTGCACGTTGGATGATAGTTTACCACAGGCAATATTTGAAAAGGATGTAATGGATGAATCTAAAGGAGTTGATCCCAAAAGAGTAAACTTATTGTTGGAAAATCCGAACACAGAAAATTTCGCACTTTGATTTAGTTGGTCAACAAGGGCAATAACTAAATTGTCAACACCATTATTATCTATATCGCATATGCGATACTTAGAATACTGTTCCATAGCCCTTTGGATAAGGATACCGTTTTCTATATGATATACACCCATCATATTTGCTTTAGTGGTGTAGTTGCTGCTACCTAAAAATAACTCATCAATTCCGTCACCATCAAGGTCACCAAAATTAACCTCTGTTATTTCACTGCCCACCATTTCAATATCCTGAATACTCTCCCAATTTTTAGAAGAGTTAAGTTTTAGAAGGTTCAGATGCGGAGGAGCAAGTTCTTTGTTTTCGGAATAAAATGCTAAAACCTCTTTAGTTCCGTCACCATCAATATCGTGAGCACAGAAAGCAGAACGACTTCCATCAGAAAGAGGGAATTTCAGTACGATGTCATTTCCTACCGATTGTTCAAGTGCTTCATTAACACCCTCAAAAAAACCGGTAGCAATGGGCGGTTTTAGGTTATCTTCAGGATTTGACAGTATAGAATCACATCCTGAAAAACAACAAATCATTGAAAAAATACAAAGGAGGGAAATATAACGTTTCATTATTTTTCACCTTTTTTTACCGAAAGTTTTTTCTCTTCGCCTTTAATGAGTCGAACAATATTGCTTCGATGCATAAAGATTACCATAGATACAAGTATTGCTCCTGCAATAGTTTCAAACCATCGCATAGGAATACCGACAAATGAAACAATTTCTTCAACGCCGTCAATAGCGGGTTTAGATAGAAAATCATATGTAAAAAACAAAACAAAAGGATAAAGGGAACAAGCAAGAACGGATGCCAGTGAAATTATTCTTGAAAATGCAAAAATAATCAACCAAATTATAAGCATAATAAAGAATAATTTCCAGTTAATAATTAATAAAGCACTGATTATGGTAACAATACCTTTACCGCCCTTAAAATTAAAATAAATAGGGAGAATATGGCCTAAAATTACAAAGAAACCGCAAAGATAAGCACCATAAATCGGCATAAGTGGGGGGCATTGTTGAGGATAAAGAGTATTTAAAATATAGGGAAGTAAAAATCTACCCAAACATCCTGCAACCACCGCTTTAATGCAATCGCCAACAAGGGTAATAACGCCCGATTTAGCACCAACGGTTCGCATTACGTTAGTCATACCGGCGTTTTTGCTGCCCTTTGAACGGATATCCTCGCCTGTCATTTTTTTTGTAATTAAAATAGCAAAGTTAATACTACCCAGCAAATAGGCAACAATACCAAAAAGAATGGGGAATAAAACTATAGCAACATTGTAAGACATAACATTATTCTCCTCGTTCTCTAATTACCATTTTAACGGGAGTACCTTCAAGTCCAAAGGTACCGCGAATTTGATTTTCCAAATATCTTTGATACGAGAAATGGAAAAGTTCTGAATCGTTACAAAAACAAACAAATGTGGGAGGTTTAACCGATGCTTGTGTCATATAATAAATCTTAAGACGTTTGCCTTTATCGGAAGGGGGCTGAACACGGGCGGTTGCATCGGCAAGAAGATCGTTAAGCATACCTGTAGAAATACGCATATTGTTTTGGTCGTTAACGTATTTAATAAGTTCAAACAATCGGTCAACCCGTTGTCCGGTTTTTGCAGATATAAAAACAATCGGGGCATAGGACATAAACGCAAGTTCATTCATAAGTTCTTTACGCATATTGTCCATAGTCTTATCGTCCTTGTCAACGGCATCCCATTTGTTAACGGCCACAATACACGCCTTGCCCATATTGTGAGCAAGTCCTGCAACCTTTGCATCCTGTTCAGTGTATCCTTCTTTACCATCGATAAGAATAACGCAAACGTCAGCACGGGATACAGCCATCTCGGCACGTAGAATACTGTAACGCTCAATTTGGTCATTGGCTTTATATACGCGACTTTTTTTACGAAGACCTGCGGTATCTATGAATACAAATTTACCG
>JAZQJN010000066.1:0-2638 GCA_045541655.1 Acutalibacteraceae bacterium | reverse complement strand
TGCATCAGTAGCATCTATATCTTCGTCGCCATCAACGTCGGCGATGGTTTTTTGCGAGGAGGTAAATTCTATCTTACCTACTACAGCATGAAGTACAGCCAATGCATCGGAGGCATCCACTTCACCGTTTCCATCTACGTTTCCGTATTTAATGGTAGGTGTTTCATCATCTATAAATCTTGCATAAAGGTTAATATTTCCTGTGATGGGGGTGTTTTCAAAGTCGAATTCAACACCGCCTTCAAATTCAGTGTACCAACCGATGAAGATTTTGCCTTCTCGGCCTGGTTCTGCAATTTCTATAGCAGTACTTCCAACTTCAACTACCTGCCAAGCTACGGGATCATCAATTCCAAAGCAGAATGCCACAGTATAACCAAATTTTGCGTAGAGGGTTATATCTTCGTAAATGGGGGTTAAATCTAAATCAAAATATTCGTCATCTTCAGTAAACCAACCCGCGAAACTTAATCCTTCTTTTTCAGGGATAGAAGGATATGGGGAAAGGGTACCTGCCTCAACCTGGCAACTGTACCATTCATCTTCCCCTACCATAAAGTGTATAATAGGATTTTCCATTTCAAAATCAGGTGTTAAGGTTACCGTACCTTCACCTGAATAACTATAGGAATAAAATCTTGTTCTTAAAACGTAGGTTTGGCCGGCGGTAAGATTAACGTAAACCAGGAACTGTCCGCTTCCTGCACTGTCATCATCGTAAATCATACTATCGCCATTTGCGTCAAACACTTCACCAACGGTATCTTCACTTGCAAAATCAGAGGTGAAGTTATACCATCCTGTAGCTTTACATTCAAATACGTAATCCTTATGTTCACCTTCGTCAAGAGATAATTCCTTTGTTTCCCCTGCTTTTATATATTCAAGTTCACGGGAAGCACCACATTCGGCACATTCAGTATCTAAAATATTGGTATATGTATGAGCGGGAGCAAAACGCTCTTTGGAACAAATGTCACATTCTGCATCGTAGCAGTCACTATAAACGCAGTCGCCAGGTTCTCTTTCTTCAGTACATTCATTGCACCATACATCATCACAACTGTCATATACGTGATCGGCGGGTACACGGGTTTCACCGCATAAGTTACATTCGGCATCACAATTATTACTATAGGTGTGTTTGCCAACTCTCGATGCACCGCATACATCGCAGGACTCATCACATTCATTACTATACTGATGGTCGCAACCTTCACGGGTATAATCACATCCGTTACAGGTGGCATCGGTATCGTTATCGAAGTTGTGTTCTACCATAAAGGGGGTGGTGAGTTCTATCCAACCGGTATTAGAACTATAATTATCAACAGAAACCCAATCACAAATGATAGTCTCACCATTGATAATAATTTCTAAACCTTCTTCTGCGAGCATATGGGTGTGTCCTGCGTCACCAACAATTTCCACCATAATATCTATAACGTATTTTCCGTATTCGGCGTAATCTGTAGAATCGCCTACGTTACCCTCTCCGTCCACAGGATAAAAGTCAGATGAATCGGTGTAGATATAGGCGGGAGAACCTTCGGTAACGGTGGCGACAAGGTCATCATTATTAAATTCATCACCGCAATGATAGGTAGGAATGGTAACGTTACCTACAACGCGGGAAATGACCTGACGGTCGTCAGGGTTTATATAGGTTTCTCCAACATCCACGGCTAATGATGCTGTAGCACCAAGTGAATCGGTAACGGTAACAATGAGGTCATCATTTTCACCTACAGATGTAGGGGTACCGGTTAAGGTACCGTCTGCAGAAACGTTCAACCACTCGGGACCTCTGCTTTTTGAGAAGGTATAGGGTGGAGTACCGCCTATAACGCCAGGAGAGAAGCTATGTTGAGAAATCTCTTGACCTATGAAGTTAGTCTCAACCCAATAATTTTCGTGGTTGTAAAACGAAAGAGTAGTTCCTGCAACGTATTCGATTTCAAAGGCAGGAGATTTAAGCCAACCGAATGCTACATTATCGGTCCATTGTACGCCATCGATAATGAGGGTAGCACCTTCGGGGTCTAACTCATAATTTATCTCGTCGGTCAATCTAAATATAACATCATAGCACCAGGTACCGTCGGAAAAATAGCCGAAATCGGCCTGATACCATTCTTCACCGACTTTTTTGTACCAGTCAAAACCATCGGTGGTGATTTCAACAGGAAGCCCACCCTCTACTGTGAAGGTAAAACCATCTTTGGTGATTTGTTGACCATAGGTGGGTTTTACGAAGTTAGAGGTTACGTTGATTGTAGAGATAATTGTCTTTTCGGTTGCAAAGGTAGTTATTGGGAACAAACTTACAACCAACAGTAAAACGAGGGATAAACTAAGTAGTTTTTTCATAAGTAGGACTCCTTCCATGCTTGTATAACTATATTATATCACACTTTTTCATTCTTGTCATTCAAAAAGTGTGGATATTCTATTTATCCTTCCACGGGGAATTTTGTGACTTTTCCTACGACATATTGAAGGATAAGCAATGCATCAGTAGCATCTATATCTTCGTCGCCATCAACGTCGGCGATGGTTTTTTGCGAGGAGGTAAATTCTATCTTACCTACTACAGCATGAAGTACAGCCAATGCATCGGAGGCATCCACTTCACCGT
>JAZQJN010000065.1:0-3891 GCA_045541655.1 Acutalibacteraceae bacterium | reverse complement strand
AGCAATCTTTTCACCACAGTCGAGACAATAGGTATCACCGCTGTAGCCATCGTTACCACAGTCAGCTGCTACATAATCGCGGATTTCGGTTTCGCCAACGTGATTATCGGCATCAAAATCGCCATATTTTTGACCGCAGACAGAACATTCTGCTTTTGCACAGCAGGTTGCTTCGCCACCTTCATGAGGAGCAACATCTATTCTATTGCCACATTCTGCAGATTCACACACATACCAGTGGCTATTCTCGTCAAATTGAATATTTCCACTTGGGGTGCATTGGTGAGTTCCATCATATTCAACGCCACCATCAACAACTGTGACATTAAATTCTTCTTCAGCAACCCAGTTATCCTCTTCACCATAAATAAAACCGGAAACTGTTGCAGATACGGTAACAGTACTCTTTTCAACAATAGATGAAAGGGCGACAAAATACGCAACGCAAATTTCACCACCACTAACCTTTTGTGCATCCTCCACAGAGTCAGGGAGAGCCAGTAACCCAAGTCTATTTCCGTTTGTGTCTAATATCGCACCATCAAAATCAGTTTCGGATGCTTCAACAGAAACGAATTCAAGAACGGTGTCATCGTAATTAACTATTATATCCATAGTAGCATAACCATTTGCCCACTCGCTAATAGATATGGGAATGGCAATCTCATCCCCTACCGTAAAATTGCCTTTTACAGTAGATACAGTGATTGTAGTATCTTCAGTTGTCGGTTGAGAGGGTTCAGATGCCTCAGGTTGGGATGTTTCAGGAGTGGATCCATCAGAAGGAGGCGTTGTTCCTTCTACATTAACACCGCCGCTAACGACGTCGACAACAAGGATTTTGGAATCAGTCCATTTATCTTCTTTACCATAGGTATAACCACAAACTTTAATCGAACTTAATTCAACAACAGTAGATACATCAATATCGGCAAGGGCAGTAAAATATGCTATGCAGACCTCACCACCATCAAGTTTTGAGGCCGATTTATCAGAACTTGGAGAAGAAATAAGACCAAAATATTTTTCGTTAGCAGAGGTCAAAGCACCACTAAAATCAGTTTCAGATCCTTCAATAGTGTCGATCTGAAGAAGTGATTCATCAAAATCAATTTGGAATCCAATAGCACCATAAGCGTTCGCCCAATCGGTGATAGTGATAGGGAGAGCAATCTCTTCACCTGCGACAATAGGACCATCAACAGTAGCAACAGTGATGGTAGCATCTGCCGTTGTGTCCGCTAAAATGGCACCCGATGATGTTATCACAAGCAATAAACACAAAACGACTGCAAGTATTTTTTTCATTTAACTCATTCCCTTATAAATAATTTTTCGATAGTATCATATATTAATTATAATTAATTTCGTGTTATATGTCAATAAAATTATATAACAAGGTTTAAATTGAATAATCCCTTTCCGAAAAATTCTTCGGAAAGGGATTTTAGACTAACCAATTCTATTGTGTAATTATACTATTTAGCATCAAAAAACGAGTTTACCGTTTTCATCAAAGGTGTAAGAACCGGCTTCTATTTGATATCCATTGGGAAGAACCATATTGCAAACAAACTTAACGCTTAAGTGTATGGTTTCGCCCTTGGTGATTCTGTGGTAGTCGTTTACAAAGTAGTAACTACCTTCGAATTGAACAAATTTATATGCCTTTTGTAATTCACCGTAGATGTAGAGAGAATCTCCAACAACGCCGTGATTTACAACCATCTTACCTTCGGCATCGAAATAGTATGTTCCCGCAGGAATACCATAAATCGAGGTGAATTTTTCACCGAGATATATTGATGTATCCTTAAGAACCTTGTTGTAATCGCTTACAAAGTAATAATTGCCTTCAAATTCAACAAGTTTATACGCATTTTGCATTACACCGTTGATATAGAGATAATTTCCAACAACACCGTGGTTGATAACCATCTTACCTTCGGCATCAAAGTAATAAGAACCTGCAGGGAATCCGTATGCAGAGGTGAACTTTTCAGCAAGATACATAGTTGTATTTTTAAGGATTTTGTTAAAGTCACCAACAAAGTAGTAACTACCTTCAAATTCAACAAGTTTATATGCTTTTTGCATTACACCATTGATATAGAGGAAATCTCCAACTACACCGTGGTTGATAACCATCTTACCTTCGGCATCGAAGTAATAGGAACCGGCAGTAATACCATAAGATGCGGTGTAGGTGTCAGTAAGGAAGATACTGGTATTCTTCAAAATCTTGTTGTAATCGCTTACAAAGTAATAACAACCATTGAATTTAATAAGTTGATATGCTTTTTGTTTTACACCGTTAATATAGAGATAATCTCCAACTACACCATGGTTAATAACCATCTTGCCTTCAGCGTCAAAGTAGTATGTACCTGCAGGGAGATTAAAGGCAGCGGTTTGTCTTTCGGTGAGGGTGATATTAGTATCCTTAACAATAAATTCATCTTCACCTACATAGTAATAGTTGCCATCAAATTCAACAAGTTGATTACCTTCTTGAATAAGACCATTAATGAAGTAACGATCATCTACAATTCCGTTGTTAAGAATCAACTTACCATCAGCATCAAAGTAGTAAATACCGGCGGGAAGGCCAAGAGGTGCAGTGTAAGTTTCACTAATGTGAACACTGTCATTCTTGAGAATCTTGTTGTAGTAACAAATGAAGTAATAATCTCCATCAATCAAAACAAATTGATATGCTTTTTGCATTATACCATCAATGTAGTAATAGTCATCTACAAGACCGTTCTTAAGGAACATCTTACCGTCAACATCAAAGTAATATCTGCCGGCGGGGAGTCCATAAGCTGCAGTATAGCTTTCAGAGAGAGTAATACTATCATCTTTAAGGATCTTATTGTAATCACCTATGAAGTAATAGTTGCCTTCATACTTCACAAGTTTATAGGATTTTTGAATCTTACCATCAATGTAGAAGTAATCTCCATAGGCACCTTGAACAAGTGAAGCAACACCATACTCACCACAGTCATAGTACAAGTACTTATCTACTTCGCCTGCTTGGTCACCTGCGGGATAACGAACTAATCCTAATTGAACCACGCCTTGTCTATTGAAGAAATAGGTTTTTTCATCAATTACGAAGGGACGAATTGCAAATTCATCAGAAGCGGTTGCTCTGTAGCAATCAGGACCGTACCAGTAGCGATATCCACTATCGGATAATGTCCAAACGTTTCTGGTTAAGCGACCATTATCAAAGTTGTATTTTATACCTTCTTCGGTAACGTAATCACCATCAACAGCCACATAAGTGGTCTTGTTGAAATAGTGCCATGCACCATCAAGTTTTACCCAACCACTTAACAACTCACCGTTAACAGCATAGTAGGTATCACCATTAAATTCATAGAATCCGGTGTGTTCAAGTACGTCACCACAAACACAAGTAATCTTGTTGCCGGACACTTCATAAACGTGTTTACCGGTTGCGGGGATAACTTCTTGTGCTACAAGAACTTCACCGCATACAGAACAGTGTTTTCCTTCGGTAAGACCGGTTTCAGTGCAGGTAGGTTCAACTGCTTCATCAATAACTTCGGTATGTCCGAGAGCGGGAACTACTTCTTGTGCTACAAGAACTTCACCGCATACAGAGCAGTGTTTTCCTTCGGTAAGACCGGTTTCGGTGCAGGTAGGTTCTACTGCTTCATCGACAACTTCGGTATGTCCGAGGGCGGGAACTACATTATCCGTGTATGTATCGCCACATACAGAACAAGTGTAGGTTGTGTAACCTTCTTCGGTACAAGTAGGTTCTGTTACAACAGAATCATATTTGTGTCCAAGAGCAGGAACAATTTCTTGTGCTACAAGAACTTCACCGCAAACGGAGCAATGTTTTCCTTCGGT
>JAZQJN010000064.1:0-5868 GCA_045541655.1 Acutalibacteraceae bacterium | reverse complement strand
ATATTTTTATTCTCCTGATATTATTTGAGAGATTTTCTTGCTATATTTACTACCCTTACGATAATGGGACATAAAACCAAATTTACACCCAATTCAATAAGGAAATTTATTCCTGCCAGACCTATAAACAAATATCCTACGGCATTTTCACCGAATCCTGCACCTACTGCCCATTCGCCGATGGTATTGTAGAAGAAAATTCTACATCCTAAAAGAAAAACACCTGTATTTACAACGGGGCAAACAAAGGCGGATGCATAAGCACCAAGCCAATCATTTATCTTGCTTAAAAGTTCATAGGTAAGTCCTGCGAAAAATCCGCAAAGGGTACCTTTGAGAAGCACGGTGGCAATTGTGCCGGGAACGTTTATAGCCATAAAGGGTGCGGCATCACCGCTTATCAGAACCACTATGCCGAATACAAGTCCCAGCCAGGCACCGATATATTTTCCGCAAAGGGCGGCACCGATAATAATAGGGATAAGTACCAACGAAATGGAAAAGGTTCCAAATCTTATGGCTCCTCCCACCATTTGAAGCACAACAACGATAGCGGTGAGTATAGCACCGATTGACAGTGCTTGTATGGGGGTGAATTTGTTAAGTGTTTTTGCGTTTTGATTTTTCATAAATATTCCTCCACTGCTGTTCGTTTTTAAGATACAGCGTATTAAAATATATTTAACCGATTTTATCGGTTATAAACTATTTAACGTTACGATTATAGATTAAACGAAGGCCTTCCATAAGAAGATTCTGGTCGCTGATGACATCCTTTTTGCAGTGTTTTACGATAGATGGAGCTCTGCCACCTGTGGCTACGATGGATGCGGTTTTACCGTATTCATCCTCTATTCGGTCTATCATACCGTCTATCATAGCGGCATTACCAAAGATTATGCCCGATTTAATAGACGATATGGTATTTGTTCCCACCACGTTATCGGGATTTTCTAAATCTACCATTTGGAGCATAGAGGTTTTGGAAACAAGGGCTTCTAAAGACGTACCAATACCCGGGGCAATAGAACCGCCTAAGAACTCTCCTTTTTCGTTAATATAACTGATAGTGGTGGCGGTACCCATATCAAGCACTATGCAAGGCAAGGGATAGTGGGCAACGGCGGCAACGGCGGCACACACAAGGTCGGCACCTAATTGAGATGGATTATCAATCTTGATATTAAGTCCCGTTTTTACTCCCGGACCTACCGATAATGCATCCACATTTATTGACTTTTTGATAGCAGTTTTAATGGTGTGGGAAAGGTTGGGCACAACCGAGGAGAAGATAGCTCCGTTAATATCATCAGGGGATATGTTATGGAGTTTTAGTATGCTTAAAATTTCGATGGCATACTGGTCATCGGTGCGGTGATGGTCGGTAGACATTCGAGCAAATGCAATCAAATTGTCTCCTTTGAAAACGCCAATATTTGAACAGGTGTTTCCAATATCCATTGAAAATAGCATTAATAAACTCTCCCTTCGTATTTTTAACCTTAATATTATAAAGCATTCTTGCTGTTTTTTCAATATTTTTTTGATTTCATTTTTTATATTTCAAATGGACGGAGTTAATCCGTCCATTTTATTTTTTTATTTCTCAAACCGTTCTCTGAGTTTCTCAAGGGCTTTCTTCTCGATTCGGGATACGTAGGAACGGGAGATATTCATCTGGTCGGCTATCTCGTTCTGGGTCTTGGCGGTTTCTCCCATTACTCCGTAACGCTTCATTATTATCTCCTTTTCCCTATCATCCAGCACCTCATTTATGTAGGAGGGAAGTTTTACCGCCTTCATTTTTGTATCTACTTTATCTACAATATCTTCATCCTCGGATATAATATCTAAAAGGGTTAAGGCGTTGCCCTCTTTGTCAAAATCTATGGGTTCGCTGATATACACATCCTGAGCCGATTTTTTATTTGCCCTTAAACTCATTAAGATCTCGTTTTCGATACATCGGGATGCATAGGTTGCAAAGCGGGTTTGTTTTTCTACGTTGAAGGTATTTATTCCCTTAATAAGCCCGATTGTGCCGATGGAGATAAGATCATCCTGCTCCTCCCCCGTTGAGTAGTATTTTTTCACTATATGGGCAACAAGTCGCAGGTTATGTAAAATAAGTTTTTGATGGGCATCCCTATCCCCTGCCCTCATTTTTTCAAAACACTCCCGCTCCTCTTTTGCAGATAGGGGCTTTGGGAATGATCCGTTATTATTTACGTGAAGTAAAAAACAAAAGGCACAGGATATACATATTCCAATAATATAGGTTAGCATAATAACACCTCTATAAAAAAGATACTTTATCTTATGCGGATTATTCTTCTTTTGTGCCTGTACCTTTTAATTTATTTCGGCTCCGTAATCATTTATATCGCCCTCCACATCGTCTGAATTTTCAACGTTTGTATAATAATCGGGCACAAGCCCCACAATAACAGTTTCGGCTATTACAAAGTTGGTGGTTACGGTATTGGCGTTTTTATACCATGGAATAACCGCATAGGTCGAAGCGGTAATATTTAAAATTATCTGGTGTCGGGTTTGGTTTATTCCGGCACTATCGAAGGCGGATTCAATATCACTTACCACCGAGGCGGATAGTTCAAGATTAAATTTTAGTGCGGGGCCTCGGCCTACAAAGTAATCCCCACCGATTATCGTACCGAGGGGTAAGGATATTTTTTGGGTTTCGCATTTATTTATGGCATCCTGCACCGCGGTACTGATACTCGATTTGAACTGATTAAGTTTTACCATATCCATATTCAGGGAGGTTACGGTGCCGTTTTTATCCCTCTCAATATCCACTAAACTTTCATAGGTTATTCCCATTGTTTCAAGCTCTTTTGTTACCGTTTGGTTGATTATCTTAGTGGCTATGGATTTAGATCTGCTTTCGGACAGCATTTCTAAGAGAGGTTTTAGTTTGTTATCCAAACTGAATAGCACCAGGATAATCCCAATGAAAATGATCATCATAGCGAAGAGTTTTTTATATGCATTTTTTCGTGCAATAGTTCTCATACTTAAATACAAAAAAACAAGGACGAATATTCTTTCGTCCTCATTATATTCAAATATTTGGTTTTGGGTGCGATTTATGCCTCTAAATATACAAGGTGTGCTATTCCGGGTATGGTTTGACTTTGCAATACAGTTGTGGGTGAGTGCAAAGATCCGGTAGCACAGAAAAGCACCTTTTTAAGATTGCCATCGGTCATATTATTGAGAATTTTTGAACATAATACCGATGCCGAGCATCCGCATCCCGAACCACCTGAATGAACGTCCTGCTTTTTATCGAAAAAAATATTCGTTCCGCAATCGGAGTGGACTTTAGATATGTCTATTCCATCGTTCATTAATATTTCGCACAACAGACGGCTCCCAACCTGGCCCAAATCCCCTGTTAATATCAGGTCGTAGTCGGTGGGATTGGTACCCGTTTCGGTAAGGAAGGTTTTTATGGTATCGGCTGCAGCAGGGGAAAATGTCAAGAGAACACCATAATTTTTTGAAATTTATTTTTTCCTTTGTTTATGCGGTTTTCGAGACTTTATTTATGGGTGCTGCTATGGGTAGGTAGATGTTAAACAAACACCATAAAACATTTTTATTGTGCGTTATATACAAAAACAAACGTGCTAATTTGACATCGAATTTTGTGGACGAAAATTTTTATTATAAATAGTACTAATATCCGAACGAATAATTGAAATACATTGCTATATCTTTCGTCTTATGTTAAAATATATTCGATAAATTACTGGGAGGTTACTGTATGAGTATATTAACTGCCGCAAGCAGTAAAAGTGCTTGGCG
Source organism: Acutalibacteraceae bacterium (assembly GCA_045541655.1). Lineage (GTDB taxonomy): Bacteria > Bacillota > Clostridia > Oscillospirales > Acutalibacteraceae > UMGS1484. The sequence goes on along the minus strand of JAZQJN010000064.1, from coordinate 2,034 downwards.
CGGATATGAATACTTTATGGAAGATAAAGTACAGTTTGTCAAAAAACTCGATGATACTCACTTTGGTGGTGCAGTTGCAGGTAATGAAGCAGAGCCATATGCTGTAACGATTGATATTGAGCATCCGAAAAGGTCTACTTGTGATTGTCCGTTTGCCAACGGACTAAAGGTGTGCAAACATATGGTAGCTGTTTACTTTGCCGTCTTCCCTGAAGAAGCAATTAAGTTCAAAGCTGCAATCGACCGTGCACTCCAAGAGGAAGAACAATATCGCGAAGAGCTTCCCGGAAGAATTGAAAAGTATATAAACCGACTCAACAAAACACAACTCAAAGATTTAGCATTAAACCTAATCTACGAACTACCCGAATATGAGTTTGAGCAGTTTGTAAGAGAATTTATTGATTAAAGTCAGGACCTTCGGCTAATCCGGAGGTCCTGACTCATTTATATAATCGAAAGAAAAACATTGTTTAATTCATTCCAAGTTTGTTCATGAGTTGATGGTAGGCTTTTGATTTGTTCCTCAATTTCTAAAATGCTTCTATCAAGATATTCATTAAGTTTTTCAAAGCGTTTGCCTTCTGCGATTTCGGGCTTGTTCATTTTCAAGTCTAAAAGTTTTAAAACATCTTCTTGTATAGTCTCATCGAGGTATTTGTCCATAAGCTCGCTAAATAGCATAGGCGGTGGTGTACCCTCGGCCAAAATCCATTTACAAGCGAGCAAGGGCCTCAGCACATAAAAATACTTTTTAAGGCGTACTGTTTCACCCTTAAGATATTCGCGATAATTACTTTTGGCTGTGCTGAGATAGTGATACAAACCCGATTTTGCGATAAAGTATTTGTTTATAATGGCTGTTATAGACTCCCACTCCTTTGTGGTTTTATAAACTATTGGCGAGGAGTTCCACTCAAACAAGGTAGGGTTTGATTTGTATAACAAGGATAACGCTTTCGAGATATCCCAACCATTGATATCAAGCGTATCATCAAGCTGCCATTCGATAACATCTCGTGTCTTATCAAGGCGAAGATAAAACTCCTTTGGCCTGATATAGATAAACCTCACGTCATAGTCGCTATCAGGAGAGGCAAAACCCCAAGCATGACTACCTGATTCTACACAGTGCAAAATTTTTATGTTTTCTTTTTCTTCGATTTCTTTAAGTTTTGATTTTATCAATTCCTCCATATTCTTTCATCTCCTTTGAGAAAAGGCGACAAATTACTCTGCCGCCTTAAAATTATAAATAGGCTTTATGTGTGCAATAATTTCTGCTGTAGGTTCAATGTTAGCAACGATCTCGTCCATATTCTTATACGCCATGGGAGACTCGTCAAGTGTAGCGGTATTTACACAGGTGGTGTATATGCCTGCCATCTGCTTTTCATATTCCTCCATTGTGAGTCTCTCAAAAGCGGCAGAACGGGACATCAAACGTCCGGCTCCGTGAGGTGCGGAATAGTTCCAGTCCTTATTACCTTTACCAACACAAATGAGACTTCCATCACGCATATTGATAGGGATCAAGAGCTTTTCTCCACTCTTTGCCGAAACAGACCCTTTGCGAAGAATCTTCTCCTCTACATCGATATAGTTGTGGATAGTCTGAAATGTCTCAATTGCCACAAGACCAGTCTTTTCGAGTAATATCTCCGCCATCTTTTCTCGGTTACGCTTTGCAAACTGCTGACAGATATTGATATCGTGTAAGTAGTCCTCCATAAACTCACCATAGAGATAACAGAACTCACGGGGCATAGTGGGCTCTTTCTCTTCCCACTCCTTTGCCATCTGCTTTAAGGTGGATTGAATCTCACTTCTGCGACCTTGTTCCTTGTATGTACGGATGATTTCATCGCGCTTTTTAAAATACTCTTCCTTGCCGAGATTTAAATCGATAGCAATGCCTTGATAGAATTCGGCGACCTGAGTGCCAAGGTTACGGCTACCGGAGTGGATGATCAAATATTTGTTTCCTTCCTCGTCAGCATCAATCTCAATAAAGTGATTTCCACCACCTAAGGT
>JAZQJN010000063.1:0-2061 GCA_045541655.1 Acutalibacteraceae bacterium | reverse complement strand
CAGAAGTTCTGACAATAGGAACATTGAATGTTTTTGCACTTTCCAAAAATTCAGGCAGAACATCGTTACTACGGGTAAATACGACAAGTGCGGGTTTTTTCGAAAGGAATTTTTCAACCTTTTCCTTACGTTCATCAGCATCCAACTCTAAAAGATATGCAATTTCTCCTAAGCCCAATATTTGTATTCTTTCACTATCAAAATACTGATAAAATCCTGTTAGTTGAAGTCCAGGGCGATTGATATTTGCAGAACCAACCATTATGTTCTCTGCTTTATCAGGTAAATAAATCTCTTCAAGGGAGAATTCTTGCATTATTTTTGCAACCGATACAAAGTATTGTTTTGACAAGTCGCACCACTCCTTATATTATACGAATTTATTATACTATATTTAGCACAGAATTCCAACACTTTTTTTGAAAGCGGAATAAATTTATTGACTTAAAGTAGGTAAAGGAGTAAAATATTGATATAAATACTCAAGGGATGATGAATTATGAAGTTTATTATTGCCACCAAAAACAAGAAAAAATTACGTGAATTATCCAGGATATTAGAGCCCCTTGGAATTGAAGCGGTTACCGAATTCGACCTCAATATAACTCTTCCCGAAGTTGAGGAAACCGGCGACACATTTGAGGAAAACGCATATCTTAAAGCAAAATCTGCATTAGATGTCAGTGGTCTTCCTGCTGTTGCCGATGATTCGGGACTTTGCGTTGACGCTCTTGACGGTGCACCCGGTGTATATTCTGCCCGATATGCAGGTGAAGATGCTCCTGATGAATTGAGAATTATAAAACTCCTTGAAAATCTAAAGGATGTCCCTGCAAATGAACGCTCCGCTCGGTTTGTATCCTCAATTTGTTGTGTATTCCCCGACGGCAGAAAATTCACCGTTAGAGGCACCTGCGAAGGTACTATTGATTACGCACCAAAAGGCGATAACGGATTTGGATATGACCCCGTTTTCCTTTGCGGAAATAAGACCTTTGCCGAAATGACCGACACCGAAAAGGATGCGGTAAGTCATAGAGGCAAATCCCTAAAACTTTTTGCCGAAGAACTTCCTAAATATCTGTAATTACATTATTTTCTATATAAAAAGAACCCTCTTCTCAACACAATATTGAGAAGAGGGATTTTTTTGATAATATTCTATTTCTTTAACCCTAATCTTTCAACGGATTCGTCACGCATTTTATACTTAAGAATTTTACCTGCGGCATTCATTGGGAATTCATCTACAAATATAAAGTATTTTGGAACCTTATGTCTTGCAATTGAAGCGTTTCCGTATTCCTTCATTTCATTTTCATCGGCAGTTTCACCCTTATGGAGAATAATCCAAGCACAACATTCTTCGCCATATTTTTCGTCGGGAACACCAACAACCTGAACATCTCGAACCTTGGGATTAGTAAGATAAAATTCCTCAATTTCACGGGGATAAAGATTTTCACCGCCACGGATAATCATATCCTTAAGACGGCCTGTAACTTTATAATATCCGTCGGGAGTTCTCATACAAATATCCCCTGAATGGAGCCATCCATCGGCATCAATTGCCTGTGCAGTGGCTTCTGGCATTTTATAATATCCCTTCATAATGTTAAATCCACGGGCTACAAATTCACCACTTTCTCCGTCGGGTAACTCCTCCCCTGTTTCCGGGTCAATAATTTTGCACTCAACACCGGGGAAAGCACTACCTACCGTTTCGACACGATGATCAAGATCTTCGTTAACTTCACCCATTGTGCAACCGGGGGATGCTTCAGTTTGACCGTAAACCGAAATAATCTCTCTCATATTCATTTCGACAGAGGCACGTCTCATAAGGTCTGCAGGACAGTTAGCACCTGCCATTATCCCTGTTCGCATATACGAAAAGTCAGTCTTTGCAAAGTCGGGGTGATTAAACATTGCGATAAACATTGTAGGAACACCGTTAAAACAGGTAATTCGTTCATCGTTTACACAAGCAAGGGATGATTTAGGTGAAAAATATGGGATTGGGCAAAGTGTACCACCGTGGGTCATCATAGAGGTCATAGA
>JAZQJN010000062.1:0-3002 GCA_045541655.1 Acutalibacteraceae bacterium | reverse complement strand
CTTGGCTCACAGAACGACATGGCTACGATCCGACTTAATTACGGTATCGGCATTTTCATAACCCTTTGTTGCAGGTTTATATATAATAACATTATCGGCATCATCACGGACATAGCGAAGGGAATGTTTTTCTGCAAAATCGGTGCAATACTTTGCAATAGCAGAACAATTCCCCGAACCGTGAGGAATTGATGATATTTCTTCAAAATACTTAAAAACCCGAGTGGGTTGCAAATTTTCTAAAATCGCCATAGTTTTCTCCTAAACGAACATTGTTATTCCAAAATTTTTAGTTGTAATACTCTTCAGCAAACCACACGTTATTGAGGGAATATTCCCTGCCATTCAGATACTCTAAAACACCGCTCTCGGTTACGAAATCGAACCTTAAACGATAGGAACAAAGTGCCTGATGAACGTATCCTTTTTTGCGGTCGGCGGCGTTTTTGCCGTATTTTCCGTCCCCCACAAGAGGATATCCCAAGGCGGATAAATGGGCACGAATCTGGTGAGTGCGTCCCGTTAGCAGTTCCACCTCTAAAAGGGATACTCCGTTTTTAGAGTTTATCACCTTATATCTTGTGCGGATTGCCATTCCATCCTTTAAGGGGTGGTCATATATCTTTACAATATTATTTTCCTCATCTTTTTTTAGATATCCCGAGAGGGTATCTTCCCTTTTTTTAGGAATACCGTGAACAAGACAAAGATAGAATTTTGATATTTCTCTATCCTTTATCTTTTGATTAAGAATACGCAGTGCCTCCGCGTTTTTAGCCGCCATAACGATGCCGCAGGTGTTGCGGTCGATGCGGTTGGCGAGGGCGGGGGTAAAGGTATTCTCATCCCTTGGGTCATATTCTCCCTTTTCGTAGAGATATCGCTTTACACGATTTATAAGGGTATCGCAGTATTCGGTTTTATCGGCATGGCAAAGGAGTCCTTCCTTTTTATCGAGCAGCAGAATATTATCATCCTCATACACAATGTGGAGGGTCTTCCCTGCCGACATAAAATCCATTACGTATTCTTTTTCTTCAAAAAATTCATCCTTAATATAGAGAGAAACCACGTCCCCCGCGTTCAGTCGGGTGGATATTTCTCCCCTTTTGCCATTGATTTTAATATCTTTTACGCGAATGGCTTTATACATCATTGATTTGGGCAGTTTAGGGGCGACCTTTGATACAAATTTATCAAGACGTTGACCTGCATCGTTTTTAGTTATTTCAAAACTTTTCACACCATTCACCTCCAAGAAAAATCTTGTTTAGTTTATCATAATCCCAATAAAAAGTCAACAGGACTGCCCATTTGATGGACAGTCCTGAAATGTTTTAGAAATATAATATTTTATGCTACCCAACCTGCGGGAATTTCTTGCCAGATAAGAAGAATTACCTGAGAAACAAGAACTACAGATACAAGTGCGATAGGATAGGTAGAAGCATAAGATGCAGCAACGTTGTCGGTTTTTGCAACACCGATAAGGGTGCCAAGGGCGGGGGTACTGGTCATACCGCCGGTAATAGAACCGAGGTTGTTGAGAAGGGGGAATTTGAGAATGTATTTTGCTACAAAGTATCCAATGATCATGGGGAATATGGTCATAATTACACCATAGATGAAGTAGGAAACTTTGAAGTATTCAACAAACTTGATACCGCCGGGGATACCTGCACCAATGAGGAAGAGCATAAGTCCGAGTTCACGGAAAACACGAAGAACCTTGTGATCAACGGTGAAGTTAATGCATCCGATTCTGCCAAAGTGACCAAATACAAGAGCAGCGATAAGAACACCACCGGTAGTACCAAGGGAGAAGGTTCCGCTGAGTCCAATGAGAGAGAGGGGGAATTTAATGCTGCCAAGAAGAATACCAACAATAGCAGAAAATGCGAATGCTGCAAGACCAAATTCATCAATATCAAGAAGTTTGCCTTTATATTCTTTATGGGTATTTCCATCATCAATAAGAATCTTTGCTCTTTCTTCATCCATATTTGCTTTAACAAGTTTGGGGATGATTTGAACAAAGAGAACAACACCAACTACACCAAAGAGGTAAGCAATACCGTGGCCTACGGTAATAACGCCTTCAAGATGTTCTGCAAGGGCAGGATTGCCTGCTGCCATATCGGCAACGGTATCTTTAGCTGCAGAGAAGGCGGGGGTACTTGTGAGAGAACCGGAAAGAACACCAACGAGCATTGCGGGAAGTTCCATAGAATTATCGCCAAGAGCACGGGCGAGATAAAGACATCCTACACAAGATACACCACCGATGATGATGATAAGAAGACCAAGGGAAACGTAAGATTTATAATTCTTTCTAAGATCCTTAAAGAAGTTAGGACCTGCAATAAGTCCAACTGCGGTTACAAAGAATATAAGGCCAATATTCTCAATAGATTTGAGAACGTTGTTCATAGATGCCCCAACTTCGTGAACAAGGAATCTGTTTCCTAAAAGTGCACCGAAGAGAAGTGCTACAATAAATACACCGGCGGTGCCAAGGGATACACCCTTAATATCGATTCTGCCGAGGGCATAACCGACAACCATAATGCCTAAAATACAAAAAACCATAAACATAATTCCCTTAACAGAGAAAAACGTAAGGTTATTAAACACTACGTCCATTTTATCATTACCTCCAATACATTATAACAAGCACAACCGGTAGATTTTTCCAACGGTTGTGCTTGAAATTTATTTATTTTTTGCTATCAAGATAGGCCTTGCGACCCTCTTCATAAAGATTGTTGCCTTCGCTGTCGATAATTACAACAACGGGCATATCTTCGACGTAAAGTTTGCGAAGTGCCTCTGCACCCAAATCTTCAAAGGCAATAAGTTCTGCCTCTTTGATGCATTTTGCAAGAAGTGCACCTGCACCGCCGATTGCTCCAAAGTAAACGCCGTTATATTTTTTCATAGCGTCAACAACTTCGGGAAGACGGGCACCTTTACCTATCATACCTCTCGCACCAACCGACATC
>JAZQJN010000061.1:0-8976 GCA_045541655.1 Acutalibacteraceae bacterium | reverse complement strand
TATGGCATCGCTCATTTCTTATCTCAATGTTGAACTTGCTCCTCGAATCACTCGCCATGGTGTGTTTGTTGAGGTTTATGGTGAAGGTATCCTCTTGCTCGGAGAAAGCGGAGTAGGTAAGAGCGAAACCGCCATTGAACTTGTAAAGAGAGGACATCGACTTATCGCAGATGATGCGGTAGAAATTCGACGAGTATCATCTAAAACTTTGGTTGGTTCATCCCCAGATAATATACGCCACTTTATGGAACTTCGAGGCGTTGGTATTATCAATGCCCGTCACCTCTTTGGTATGGGTTCGGTAAAACTTACCGAGAAGATAGATATGGTGCTTAATCTGGAGGATTGGGACCCCGAAAAAGCTTATGATCGAGTTGGTATTGATCGTGAAACGACCAATATTTTGGGACTTGATATAACCTCAATGACCATTCCTGTTTCTCCCGGTAGAAACCTTGCGGTTATTATTGAAATTGCAGCTATGAATAACCGACAAAAGAAGATGGGATACAATGCGGCCCAAGAACTTCTTGAAAATTTAGGACTTCAAAACGATATTTAGTAATAAGTATTCTAAAGAATGATTTATTTTTTGAACAATAAACGAGGTGCTTTTTTTGTTTAATTATGATGGTTTAAAAGAATATCTTGAACAAATTAACTGTGCTTATTCCGAAAATGAGGAAATGAGGCAACATACCACCTTCAAAATTGGTGGCCCTGCCGATATTTTTGTGAAACCTGTTAATAACAAAATGTGTGCAGATGTTATAAATTATTGTCGCGAAAATGACTTACCTCTTCATTTTTTTGGAGGAGGATCCAATTTGCTTATCAGTGATTTTGGCATCCGCGGTGTTGTTCTTCACACAGGAGGTCTTTCTGATATATATCTTGACGGATGTGATATTGTTTGTTCGGCAGGTGTAAAACTTTCTCGACTTTGTGCATTTGCCCTTGAAAACTCTCTTTCGGGGCTTGAGTTTGCTTGGGGTATTCCAGGTACCCTTGGTGGTGCAGTTTTTATGAATGCAGGAGCGTACGGTGGTGAAATGAAGGACGTGCTTGTATCTGCATCTCATATTACCCCTGATGGTGATATTGAAACAGTAGATGCCTCCGATATGAAGTTGGGATATCGTACCAGTATTTATCATAAAAATAATTGCCTTGTAACCGAAGCAAGAATGCATCTTACAATGAAAAATCCCGACGAAATCCGTTCAGCAATGGATGATCTGCTTCAAAGAAGAAAATCCAAGCAACCGATAGAATTCCCCAGTGCGGGAAGCACCTTTAAACGCCCCGAAGGACATTTTGCAGGCACGCTTATTGAACAAGAAGGACTTAAAGGTGAACGAGTCGGTGGTGCAGTTGTCAGTGAAAAACACGCAGGATTTATTATAAATGATGGTGATGCCACCTGTAGTGATGTTCTTCGCCTTATTGAAAAGGTGCAGGAAAGAGTATTTAACAGTACGGGAATACAACTTGAATGTGAAGTAAAAGTAGTAAAATAGACTGATTTAGGTGAAAAGTATGGATTTTGTAATAGTAACAGGACTTTCCGGCTCGGGAAAATCAAAAGCGGTAGATGCCCTTGAAGATATTGGATTCTTTTGTGTTGATAATATGCCCCCCACATTTATTCCAAAGTTTTATGAACTTTGTTTGGATGAGGAACTTGAAAAGGTTGCAGTTGTAACCGATACCCGTGGTGGATACCTTTTTCACGGTATTGTCGATACATTAGATGCCCTTAGAAATTCCGAAATTGATTTTAAAATATTATTCTTTGAATGTTCCGAAGAGGTGCTTCATAATCGTTTTAAAGAAACAAGGAGAAGGCATCCTCTCATTGATGATAATGAGGGTTCTCTTCGTGCATCTATTCATAGAGAAAAGGAACTTCTTGAACCTCTTCGTGGAAGTGCTGATTATATAATCGATACTACCCATACATCTCCTGCGGAATTGAAGGATAGAATATGCGGAATTTTTCTTGGCGATTCTGTTAAGGGAATGAAAATTCAGTGTATGTCCTTTGGATTTAAATATGGTGCTCCTACCGAGGCAGATATGGTTTTTGACGTAAGATGCCTTCCTAACCCTTTCTATATTGATGAGTTGAGAAATAAAACAGGACTTGATAAACCTGTATATGATTATGTTATGGATATGGATTCCACTAAGGGCTTTATATCCCGTCTATTTGATATGGTGGATTATCTCGTGCCACTGTATTCTAACGAAGGCAAAAGTTCTTTGGTTATCGCCATTGGTTGCACAGGCGGTAAACATCGTTCTGTAACTGTGGCAGAAGCCCTTAAAACCCATCTTAAAGAGAGTAAATATAAAACTTCTGTTGTTCATAGAGATATTAAAAGAGGAAGAGTAAAATGAGTTTCTCAGGGAATGTAAAAAGTGAAGTATGTTCCTCAACCCTCGAAAACGGATGTTGCATCAAAGCGAAATGTTATGGAATGATGCTGTTTTCCGCCAAATTCGGGGATGATTCCATCTTGTTCAAAACCGAAAATAAAGAAATAGCCAATCACTATTTTGAACTTGTAAAAAAAGTTTATGAAGTTGAACTTGATGTTATCCCTCCCGAAAAGGAAAGAGGTATGTATCATGTTTCTACTAACGACATCCAAAAATGCAAAAAGATTTTAGATGTATTTGGACACAGTGAAAATCAACTTCATTTGAGAATAAATCGTAGTAATATAGAAAATGATTGTTGTTTTGGTGCCTTTATATCGGGTGTGTTTTTATCTTGTGGTAGTGTTAGTGACCCAAATAAAGCATATCACGCTGAATTTCTCGTATCAAAAAAGCATCTCGCTAATGATTTGATTGCGATTTTAGGGGAGTGTATATCTGCTCCAAAAATCACCCTTAGAAAATCATCCAATGTACTTTATTATAAAGAAAGTGAAAAAATAGAAGAACTGTTAACCCTTATAAATGCGGTTAAAAGTGTCTTTGAACTTATGAACGTTAAAATATATAAAGATATGCGAAATCATATCAATCGTACAAGCAATTGCATTACAGCAAATATATCTAAAACCACCGAATCTATGAGAAAGCAGATGGATGCAATATCTCTTATAGATAAAAAAATAGGGTTGGAAGCATTGCCCTCTGACCTTTATGATATGGCAATTGTAAGAAGGGATAATGATTATGCGTCTCTTAGCGAATTAGGAAAACTTATGATGCCACCTTTGAGTCGTTCAGGGGTGAACCACCGACTTAATAGGATAGTTGAAATCGCGAAAGGATTAGAGTGAATAATTTATGGCGGATTTTGTACATCTCCATCTTTATAGTGAATACAGTTTACTAAAGGGCGCTTGTAGAATTAAAGAATTGGTAAACAAGGTAAAAGGCCTCGGACAAACTGCAGTAGCAATCACCGACTGCGGAGTATTGTTCGGGGCAATCGAATTTTACAAGGAGTGTGAAAAGCAGGGGATAAAACCTATTATTGGATGCGAAATGCCTTCAGGAGAAGTCTTGCTTTGCAAAAATAATGAAGGGTATCAAAACCTTGTTAAAATAGTATCTGAAATTAACAACGAATGTGTTAGAGATATAGATATTCTATCTGTGATTGAAAAATATAATAAAGGCATAATTGCCCTTAGCGGTGGATTAAATGGAGAGATATTTTTATCTTTTCTTAATGGCGACTATGACCGAGGGGTTAGAAGGATAAATTGGTTAAAATCTATCTTTGCCGAAGACTTTTATCTTGAATTATGTGACTATGGTGATACTGATAGTAAGGCAGTGCTAAGTAAGATTATCGCTGTTTCAAAGGAATACAATATTGAATTAGTTGCCACAAATAACGTATATTATGTAAATCAAAATGATTATGATATATACGAAATTTTAAGTTGTATTTCAAAGGGGACAACCCTTAATGAGTATAAATCTAAAGATGGTACGCATTTTAATCGGCATATATTGTCTACCGAAGAAGTGAACAGTGTTTTTTCTCAATTTTCAACCGCCGTTGAAAATACTAAAATCATTGCCGATAAATGTAACGTTAAATTTGAATTTGGTACAAAGAAACTACCCGAATATAAAATAGATACTGACCATTTTGAGTATCTTAAGAACCTTTGCAGAAAAGGTATGGTAGAAAAGTATGGTCGGAAACCTTCCACTGATATTGTGGAAAGAATTAAATATGAATTAGATACAATCTTCGCAATGGGATATGTAGATTATTATCTCATCGTGTGGGATTTTATAAATTATGCCCGCTCAAAAGGAATATCTGTAGGCCCCGGTAGAGGTTCGGGTGCAGGCAGTATCGTTGCATATTTAATTGGAATAACCGGTATTGACCCCATTAAATATAACCTTATTTTCGAGCGTTTTCTAAATCCCGAAAGGGTAAGTATGCCTGATTTCGATATAGATTTTTGCTATGTCAGACGTCAAGAGGTAATTGATTATCTATATGAAAAATACGGACACGACCACGTGGCACAAATTGTAACCTTTGGAACCCTTGCCGCCCGTGCCGCCGTTCGTGATGTGGGTAGAGTAATGGATTTACCCAATTCTTATGTGGATACAATTGCAAAACTTGTCCCTAATGAACTGGGTGTTACCCTTGATAGAGCGTTGGAAATCTCCGATGATTTACGAAGAATAGTAAGGGAAGATTATAATGCTCGTTTGTTAATTGAAAACGCTAAAAGAATAGAAGGGCTTCCGCGACATACCTCAACCCACGCCGCAGGTGTTGTTGTAACGGGGGAGAGGGTAGATAATTTTGTCCCCGTAACCCAAACCCGTGACGGTATGATTACCCAATATACAATGACCCTTCTTGAAGAGTTGGGACTTCTTAAAATCGACCTTTTGGGTCTTAGAAACTTAACCATTATTGATGATGCGGTTAATCTTATAAAGAAGAGCAATCCTGACTTTTCAATAGAAAGTATTCCCCTTGATGACAAGAAGACCTTAGATATGTTTTCTAAAGGTAAAACCGAGGGTGTATTTCAGTTTGAGTCGGATGGTATGAAGAGCGTGTTAAGACGTCTTAAGCCCACTTCTCTCGAGGATTTAATTGCGGTTATTTCCCTCTATCGTCCTGGCCCCAGGGATTCTATCCCTCAGTATATTCAAAACCGTCATAACCCTCAAAATATTAAGTATTTAACTCCTGAATTAAAACCAATATTAGAGGTAACCTATGGATGCCTTGTGTATCAGGAACAGGTTATGCAGGTGTTCCGTAATTTAGCGGGATATTCCTTTGGCAGAGCGGATGTTGTCCGTCGTGCTATGTCAAAGAAGAAGCATGATGTGATGGAGAGTGAGCGTGCAAATTTTATAAAAGGTGCTAAAGACAGAGGTATTAATGAAGACGTCTCAAATAAGATTTTTAATGAAATGACTTCATTTGCATCCTATGCTTTTAATAAATCTCATGCTGCCGCTTATGCACTTGTGTCTTATCGTACCGCCTGGTTAAAGGCAAACTACCCCTTGGAATATATGTCTGCTCTGTTCACAAGTGTATGCGGAAATACCGATAAAACGGCAAAATATGCCGTCGAGTGTAACACTATGGGTATAAAACTTTTTCCACCAAGCGTAAATAATAGTGAAAAGTCCTTTGCTCCTTTTGAGGGGGGAATTATATTTCCCCTTTCTGCTGTTAAAAATGTAGGTACACTTCTTTCTGATTCGGTTGTAAATAATCGCGAGGAAAAGGGTGAATTTAAGTCTCTTAGCGACTTCTGTAATAGAATAAACGGTCGAGAGTTAAACGCAAAAAGTTTAGAATGGCTTATAAAGTGCGGAGCATTTGACAATATTGATAGTAATAGAAAAAAAGCATTCTTGATGAGTGAAAATATTCTTGATAATGTTCATAATCGAGCCCGGTTTGAATTAAAAGGTCAGATTAACCTTTTTGGAACAGAAAAAAGAAGTGTCGATTCTGAAGAAATTGATTGTGAGGATTATACCCTTTCCGAAAAAGTGTCTTTTGAAAATTCGGCAATAGGCGTTTCATTTTCTCGTGTTGCAAAAGAAAAGGTATCGGTAGAATCTAAACCACAAAATACTAAAACAAGTAAATATAACGGACTGCATATAAGATTACCTTCGGAAGTGTGTGCCGAAAGGGAAAAGGTAGAGAATCTGTTATCGATTTTCGAAGGGACAACCCCTGTTTATTTCAAGTATGAGGATTCCGGAAAAAGGGTGATTTTACCGCGAAGTATGTATGTAACTATTAATGAACCCTTGATGAAACAACTTCGTAAAATATTAGGGGAAGAAAATGTGGTATTTCTTCAATAGTTTTTTAATAAAAAATGTCGAAAATTGCGAATAAACCCTTGACTTTTTTTCTTCATTGTAATAAAATTAACATTCAAGTTTGTTATAAATTTGTCCTTTGGAGGGGAATAGATTAAAATGAAAACAATAGGAGTTTTAACCAGTGGTGGAGACGCACCGGGAATGAATGCCGCAGTTCGTGCTGTTGTTAGAGCTGCCGCAGGTAAGGGATTAAACGTAGTTGGTATTCGTCGTGGATATATGGGACTTATTGAAAAGGATGTTTTCCCCATCGACCTTCGAGATGTAGCCGATATTATTCATAGAGGTGGTACCTATCTTTATACTGCCCGTTGTCCTGAATTCAAAACCGAAGAAGGACTTCAAAAAGCAGTTGCCAGTTGTAAAGAATTGGGTATTGACGGCATAGTTTGTATCGGTGGTGACGGTACTTTCAGAGGTGCCCGTGACCTTTCCGAAAGAGGAATCCCCTGTGTAGGTGTTCCCGCAACTATCGACAATGATATTGCCTGCACTGAATATACCATTGGTTTTGATACCGCATTAAATACTTGTATGGAAATGGTTGACCGTCTTCGTGATACCTCTCAATCTCATGAACGTTGCAGCGTTGTTGAGGTTATGGGTAGAGGAGCAGGTTACCTTGCACTTCATTCCGGTATTGCAGTTGGTGCTACCTCAATTATTGTTGAAGAAGAAAAATACGATGTTAAAAAAGATATCGTTGACCGTATTAAATTGATGAAAGAATCCGGCAAACAACATTTTATTATTGTTGTATCTGAAGCCATTGGCGGTGTTGATCGACTTGCTGCTCAAATCGAAGCAGAAACCGGCATTGAATCCCGTGCAACCATTTTAGGTCACGTTCAAAGAGGTGGTACTCCCAGCGTCAGAGACCGTGTTGCAGGAAGTGAAATGGGATATCACGCTGTAGAACTTTTGTCAAAGGGTATCGGTAACAGAGTTGTTGCTGAACAGAAGAATGAAATCGTTGATTTCGATATCTTTGAAGCCCTCCAAATGAAAAAGCCCTTCCAAAGTGATTTGTATAAGATTGCACACAAAATTTCGACCTAATATAAAAATGCCCTGTATCGTTACGATATAGGGCATTTTTGTGAAAAAACTTGTAAAAATTACAAAAAACACTTGCATTTTCTTTTATAATATGGTATATTCTTTTGGTAACTGTAAAATTATGCATAAATGCAGTTATGTGCAAATATTATTTGCACCAAATTACTACACACGTTTCGGAATGGTCGAAGTGTTGCACCTATGTTTAGGTGTTTTGCCGACTCAGTTAAAGCGGTTCACGCTTATGCCGTTTTAATATTCGATCCGAAACGGAGGAGTAAAACTCAAGGAGGAAAAAAACATGAGCGTAGTATCAATGAAACAGCTTCTCGAAGCAGGTGTCCATTTCGGCCACCAAACCCGTCGTTGGAACCCCAAAATGGCGGAGTACATCTTCACCGAACGTAACGGTATTTACATTATCGACCTTCAAAAAACCGTTAAAAAACTTGAAGATGCTTATATGTTTGTTCGTCAAATCGCAGAAGATGGCGGCGAAATCCTTTTCGTAGGTACCAAAAAACAAGCACAACTATCAGTTCGCGAAGAAGCAACCCGTTGCGGTATGCCCTTTGTTGATGCTCGTTGGTTGGGCGGTATGCTTACCAACTTCCGCACCATTCGTCGCAGAATCCAACGTTTGGAACAACTTCATAAAATGGCAGAAGACGGCACTTTTGACCTTCTTCCCAAGAAGGAAGTTATCAAACTCAACGGCGAAATCGAAAAGTTAGAAAAATTCCTTGGCGGTATCAAAGATATGAAGAAAACTCCCGCCGCAATGTTCGTTGTTGACCCCCGCAAAGAAAAGATTGCTGTTGCTGAAGCACACAAACTTAACATCCCCGTAATCGCTATTGTTGATACCAACTGCGATCCTGATGATGTTGATTATGTTATCCCGGGTAACGATGACGCTATCCGTGCTGTTAAACTTCTTGCAGGTGCAATGGCAGATGCAGTTATCGAAGCTCATCAAGGTGCAGTAGGTTCTGCAGCAGTTGAAGAAGTTACTGAAGAAGCAGCTGAATAATTAGATTTATAGTTATTGTAAAATAAGGAGGAATTTCCCATGGCTTTTACCGCAGCTGATGTAAAAGAATTGAGAGAAAAGACCGGCGTAGGTATGATGGACTGCAAAAAGGCCCTTACCGAAACCGATGGTGATATGGAAAAAGCAATTGACTATCTTCGTGAAAGAGGTCTTGCTGCTGCTCAAAAGAAATCCAGCAGAATTGCTGCCGAAGGTGCAGTTATTGCTTATACCGATGAAGCTACCAATGTTAGCGTAATCATCGAAGTTAATGCCGAAACCGACTTTGTTGCAAAGAATGATGAATTCACTTCCTTCGCAGTAGAATGTGCAAAGGTAGTTGCAGCACAAAATCCCGCAGACGTAGAAGCTCTTTCTGCTCTTACTCCCGCAGGTTTCAATATGACCATTGAAGAACTTCGTCAAGAAAAAGTTCTCAAAATCGGCGAAAACATTAAGGAAGTCGGAGGCCAAGCGGTCTTAGGAAGACAAGACTCACTGACAACTCCTTGGCT
>JAZQJN010000060.1:0-3384 GCA_045541655.1 Acutalibacteraceae bacterium | reverse complement strand
GGCGGCGCTTATTATATCACAATGCCGAAAATGTATAAGGTCAATCTTACAGGCAAGCTTAATCCTTTTGTAACAGCAAAGGATGTCAGCCTTGAGATTCTGAGAATCCTCTCTGTTAAGGGCGGTGTTGGTGCGATTATTGAATGGGGCGGTGAAGGCGTAAAGACGCTGTCCGTTCCCGAAAGAGCGACGATCACAAACATGGGTACAGAGCTCGGAGCAACAACATCCGTCTTCCCTTCCGATGAGATCACTAAGGAATTCCTTAAGGCTCAGGGCCGCGAAAATGATTGGGTTCCTGTTTTTGCTGATGAAGATGCAGTATATGACGAGATCATCAACATTGATCTTTCTGAATTGAAGCCAATGGCTGCTTGTCCTCACAGCCCTGACAACGTCAAGACAGTTGAGGAGATCGGTGAGATCAAGGTGGATCAGGTTTGCATCGGTTCCTGCACCAACTCATCCCTTATGGATATGTTAAAGGTTGCCGCTATTCTTAAAGGCAAAACCGTTGCCGATACCGTATCCCTTGCTATTTCTCCGGGTTCCCGTCAGGTGCTTGATATGATGGCACAAAACGGAGCATTGTCCGATATTATTGCAGCAGGTGCCCGTATTCTCGAATGTGCTTGCGGTCCTTGTATCGGTATGGGACAATCCCCCAACTCGGGCGGTGTATCGCTCAGAACCTTCAACCGTAACTTTGAGGGCAGAAGCGGTACCGCTGACGGACAGATTTATCTCGTTAGCCCCGAAGTTGCAGCCGCATCGGCACTTACCGGATATCTTACCGATCCTATGGAACTTGGCGATTCTCTTGAAATCACTATGCCCAAGAAATTCCTTATCAACGATAATATGATCGATCCCCCCATCGAAGCCGATAGAATGAACGAGGTTGTGGTACTTAAAGGACCTAACATTAAGGATTTCCCCGTAACCGACGCTCTTCCCGAAGATATTAAGGCATCCGCAGTTCTTAAGGTTGGAGATAACATCACCACCGACCACATTATGCCTGCAGGTGCAAAAATTCTTCCCTATCGTTCCAACATTCCTTACCTCTCCAAATTCTGCTTCGCAGTTTGTGATGAAACCTTCTCTGAACGTTGTAAAGAGGTAGGCGGCGGATTCGTTATTGGCGGAGAAAACTACGGTCAGGGTTCCTCCCGTGAACATGCAGCGTTAGTTCCCCTTTATCTCGGAGTTAAAGCGGTTGTTACAAAATCCTTTGCCCGTATTCACAGAGCAAACCTTATCAATGCAGGTATTCTTCCCCTTACCTTCGTAAATCCCGAAGATTATGACCGTATTGCAGAGGGTGATGAACTGGCCCTTGAGGGTATCCGTAATGCCATTGAAAATGATGGTGCTATTACCCTTAAAAATATTACAAAGGGACTTGAGTTTGCAGTTGAATGTCCCCTTTCCGACCGTCAAAAGAATATGATACTCTGTGGCGGACTTCTCAACACCTGTAAATAAATTATAAGTGAGGATATAAAAAATGGAAAAGATTATTGCTGAAGCATCTGCAAAATTTGAACAGGTTTTGCGTGAACAACTCGAAAGGGTTGACCGCATTAAAAAAGATGCAGAATTTGTAGATTACGAAAAGTTAGATAAAATAATCATCGGTATCTGCGGTGGTGACGGTATCGGCCCCATTATCGCAGGTCAATCCGAAAGAGTTCTCCGCCATATGCTTAAAGATTTAGAGGCAGAAGGCAAGGTAGAATTCCGCAATATCGATGGACTTACCATCGAACGCCGTGCCGAGGTTGGCAAGGCAATCCCCGATGATGTTCTTGAAGAACTCAAAGCTTGTCACGTTATCCTTAAAGGACCCACCACCACCCCCCGTGCAGGTGATAAATGGCCTAATATCGAAAGTGCCAACGTTGCAATGAGAAAGGAACTTGACCTCTTTGCCAACGTTCGTCCCGTTAAGGTTATCGAAGAGGGTATTGACTGGACCTTCTTCCGTGAAAACACCGAAGGTGCATATACCCTCGGTTCCAAAGGTGTGGCAGTAAACGATGATTTGTCTGTTGACTTCACCGTAACCACCACCGAAGGTACCGAACGTATTGCCCGTCTTGCTTATGAATATGCCCGCAAGAATAAGAAGGACAGAGTATCTATCATCACCAAGGCAAACGTTATTAAAACCACCGACGGTAAATTCCTTAAGATTTGTCAAGAGATCGGTAAAGAATATCCCGAAATCACCACCGATGACTGGTATATCGATATCACCACCGCAAAACTTATCGACAAAAAACGCCGTACCGACTTCAAGGTATTCGTTCTTCCCAACCTTTATGGTGATATCATCACCGACGAGGCCGCCGAATTCCAAGGCGGTGTAGGTACTGCAGGTAGCGGTAATATCGGTAAGAAATATGCAATGTTCGAAGCAATTCACGGCTCTGCTCCCCGTATGGTGGATGAAGGCAGAGGCAAGTACGCTGACCCCTGCTCCATGCTCCGTGCAACCGTAATGCTTCTTTCCCATATCGGTATGCAGGATAAGGCCGACCGCCTTTCCGATGCTTTGGATGAATGTATGTTCACCGAAAAGAAATACGTAATCACCGGTAGAGATACAGGATGCACCTGCGAAGAATTTGCAGATTACGTAATGTCTAAACTTTAATCTTTGATTTAACTTTCTCCGAGGGATACCCATATTCCTCGGAGAATTATTAGGAGAAACGTTTATGTTGGAAGAACAAAAAATATCCATATCGGTAGTAAAGCGTTTACCCCGATATTACCGTTTTTTAGAGGAACTTAAAAACAACGGAATAAATAGAATATCTTCCAAAGAATTGTCGGCACGAATGGGACTTACCGCCTCTCAAATAAGGCAGGATTTCAACTGCTTTGGCGGTTTCGGTCAACAAGGATACGGATATAACGTAGAAAAACTGTGTGATGAAATCGGTGAGATATTAGGTCTTTCTGCAGAGCATAAAACCATACTTTTAGGGGCAGGTAACTTAGGTAGAGCGGTTGCAAATCACGTGTTTACCGAATCGAAGGGATTTTCCCTTATTGGAATTTTTGACCGAAAAGAATCCTTAACAGGACAACTTATTAAGGGTATTCCCGTTCGCCACATTGACGGACTTGATGACTTTTGCCACGATAATTCTCCAACCGTGGCGATAATATGTTTGCCACCGGATGCTACTCGGGAAATTTGTCCCCAGTTAATTAAATTGGGAATTACTGCAATATGGAATTTCAGTAATTATGATGTATCATTGCATTGTCCCGGTATCCCCGTAGAGAATGTGCATATTGGGGATAGTTTAATGACAATATGTTATAAAATCAAAGAATATAATGAAAACGGAAAGGATGGGGAATAAA
>JAZQJN010000059.1:0-3663 GCA_045541655.1 Acutalibacteraceae bacterium | reverse complement strand
CTGCCGCTTTGGGATTTGGTTTCAGATGTGGATTTTTAGGGCTTCTTCATATGGAAATCATTCAAGAACGCCTTGAAAGAGAGTATGATTTAGACCTTATTACCACCGCTCCCAGTGTTGTTTATAAACTCAATATGACATCGGGAGAAACTATCGAAATTGATAATCCCACCAACTATCCTGACCCTTCTTTGATTGAGTCTGCGGAAGAACCCATGTGCGACGTTCACATCTACAGCCCCAGCGATTACGTTGGTTCTATTATGGAACTATGTCAGGAGCGTAGAGGTGTATTTATTGATATGCAGTACCCCTCCTCTACCCGTGTTGATATCCACTATGAACTTCCTCTTAACGAGATTGTTTACGACTTCTTTGATGCTCTTAAATCCCGCACCAAGGGATATGCTTCTTACGACTATGAACTAAAGCATTATGCACCTTCTAAACTTGTTAAGTTGGATGTTTTGCTTAATGGTGAAATCGTTGATGCTTTATCCTTTATCGTTCATTCTGACAGCGGATACAAACGAGCAAGAAGGATAGCCGAAAAGTTAAAGGATAATATTCCCCGTCAGTTGTTCGAAATCCCCATTCAGGTGGCTGTTGGTGGAAAAATCATCGCCCGCGAAACCGTTAAAGCAATGCGTAAAGACGTTCTTGCTAAATGTTACGGCGGTGATATCACCCGTAAAAAGAAACTTCTTGAAAAACAAAAAGAAGGTAAAAAACGCATGCGTAGTTTGGGTACAGTCGAAGTTCCGCAAGAGGCATTTATGGCTGTGCTTAAGTTGGATGACTAATACAATTATTTTGAGGAAATACTATGAAAAAAATTTTTATGTTCGTTGTTTCAATTGTATTGTTGGTTAGTATTATCACTACAACAGCATCCGCAAATACCATTACCTTTACAGGAACTAACACATCCTGTAAACCCGGTGATACCGTAACCGTATCTTTTTCGGTTAGTGCTAATTCAGGAATTGCTGCTATTGATTCAGAGATCACTTATAATTCCAAAATTTTTACCTTCGTGGACTTCGAAGACGGTTCCGCTTTTTCTAATGGTGGATTGGGCGTTGGAAACGACCAGAATAATGGAAAATTCAAATATTCTTATATAAATGCTCAAGGTGTTAAAAAAGGGGGAACAATGCTTTCGATCAGGTTTAAAGTTGCAAACAACGCAAAACTTGGAGAAAAGTACTCCTTTGTATTATCGATATCAACGCTTATTGACACTAATTATAAACCTTTAAAAGGTAATAACACCATTGCTTATGTAACTATTGGCAACCTCGCCTCCCCTGTTAGCTCTACACCCAAACCTTCCGCTTCATCTTCCATCCGACCTTCCACTACATCATCAGGTTCTACTAACAGTGCAACTGTCAATAATACTAATAGTAAAACTAATTCAAATAGTATCATTGCTTCTAACTCTACTAATTCCGCACTAAATTCAACCCTCACAGAAAACGGTTCTTCTATTGCACAACCGGACACAGACGAATCTTATCGTCATCCTATAGCATATATTACTAACACGGATGTAACAGCTACTGATACCGATATTAACTCACTATCTGATTTTAACACGATACTATATGCTGTTATAATCATTCTTTCTGTGTTAGCAGTATTATTAGTTGCAGCTATGATTTTCTTAATTATCAAATCATATTTTATTAACAAAAAGGAGATATAATATGAAGAAAATTTTATCGTTTACTCTTGTTGTTCTATTATCACTTTCGGTTATGTTTTCTACAGTTTTTGCTGCTTCTTCTCAAATCACAGCAAAGAACTTGGATATTCATAAATCAGAAGAAATAGTGCTATCGTTTAATATTACGCCAAAATCAGGTATTGCAGCCGTTAATTTTGAATTATCCTACGATTATAACAAATTCACCTTTGTTGACTACGGTTATGGCAAGGCATTTGAAGGCGGAATGACTGTAGGCCATGATAATGGTGATGTAAAAGAAAATGGTGTCGGAATTTTTAAATATGCATTCATTAAAGCTGATGGTACAAAAACAGGCGGTGAAATGTTCTTTGTAATATTTAATACTGCAGACACGGTAAAAATCGGTGATAAATACGAATTTAAACTCACCTCAACCGATGCAACCGATAAGGACAAGAATCCAATAGACCTAAACGACATTACTGTTATCGCTACCGTAAAAGAAGGAAATGCTCCTTCAAGTGATGATACATCAAGAACCATTGGTGATACCTCTGCAACAATTGAAGCAGAAAGTCTTAATTCCTCTGCTGAATCAATTCAGAACAACGAAACAAGCACCGATAGTAACGGCAGCAAATCAAACATCCTTCTTCTCATTATAATTGCTGTGCTTGCAGTTATAATTGTTGCTTCAATTGCAGTTATTGTTATTGTTCTCATCAAGAAGAAACAAAACGTTTCTGAAGACGATGTAATGACAAAGATTCTTACTGATGCTGCTGAAAGCGAACTAATATTAGAAGATGCTCTTGCCGATGAAAACGTTGAAGTAAATGATGAATTCGAAGAAGTTGAAGAAAACGATTAGTATATAATATCAAATAACCGATGCGCAGAAAAATAGCATCGGTTATTTTTTTACATTAAAAACCGACCAAGAAAACTGTTCTTGGTCGGTTTAATTTGTTTCTTAATAGGGAAAACTATTTGCTTTTAACTTCGGTTTTCTTTTGTCTGAATTCACGCCATGCTGCCCAAAGGGGACTGGAGAGAAGTACAGAGGAATAACAACCTGCAAGGATACCAATTGACATGGGGAATGCAAAACTAATAATGGAATCAAGTCCGTTTAATTTAGCCACAATGCAAATTACAACTACGGATGCAAATGTTGCAAGAGTGGTATAAATATTACGGGTGAAGGTTTGATTAACACTCAAATTAACAATTTCGCTAATGGATTTAGAACGTCCAAAAATACCTTCATTTTCTCGAATACGGTCATAAATAACAATTGTACCGTTAAGGGAGTAACCAAGTATTGTTAGAACCACAGCGATGAAGTTATCATCGAGGGGAATACGGAATACTACATAAACAAGATATGCAATAACTACGTCATGTATAAGTGCCAAAAGTGCAAACACACCAGCGGAAATACCACCGATTTTACGGAAGCGGAATGCAAGGTAAATAGTTACGAAAAGTCCACCTAATGCTGCAGCAAACAAGCATTTTACAAAGAATCCTCGACCTACGGTTGCTTTAACACTGTTGGATGATACGAGGTAGATAGCGTTATATCTTTCGGATTTAAGTGTAAGACCTAAATCTTTAAAATCTTCGGTTGCAAAAGCATCGGTAAGTTTTTTGGTTGTATCGGCATTGATAACAACATTTCCTGATTTTTCAGAAGTGTCTGCCGGATTCAAGGTTATAACCTTATTAGCGGAATCGTTGAGCACGTCAATGGTTTGGCCATAAATCTCTTTTGCTTTTGCTTTAATATCAGCAACAGTTTCATCATCAACTGTGCCTGTGTATGAATAAACAATTTCGGTAGCATATCTTGAAGTATATGCAGTGGTTAGTTCGTTAGCAACCTCTGTGACACTATTGGTTGACACAAGAGATATTTTATTATTGGGATACTTATTGTTGAATGCAGTAGAAAGTTTGTTGAG
>JAZQJN010000058.1:0-8449 GCA_045541655.1 Acutalibacteraceae bacterium | reverse complement strand
TGAAGCCCATTTCACCGGCAGATGCCCAAGATATTGCATTACCTTGAACGTCGGTGATGGTAACTATGGTGTTATTGAAGGTCGATTGAATATGTGCTGCACCGCGTTCGATATTTTTACGGTCGCGGCGACGGCTGATTGTCTTTTTACCTTTAGTTGCCATTTTTTTCCTTTCATTCCTTTCGTGAAAAACAGAATGTGTCGGCTTTTTTCAGCCGAACAACAATATCGCTTTTAAGCAGTTATTACTTCTTCTTGTTAGCGATGGTCTTACGGGGACCTTTTCTTGTTCTGGCATTGGTTTTGGAACGTTGTCCACGAACCGGAAGTCCTTTACGGTGACGAACACCACGATAACATCCGATTTCAATTAATCTTTTAATGTCGAAAGCGACGGTTCTACGAAGGTCACCTTCTACTTCTAAGTTGTGTTCGATGTACTCACGAAGTTTAGATACATCATCCTCGGTAAGGTCTTTAACTCTTACATCGGGGTCAACTCCGGTTGCTGCAAGGATATCCTTTGCAGTTTTGGGGCCGATGCCGTAAATGTATGTGAGTCCGATTTCCACTCTTTTTTCACGAGGAAGGTCTACACCTGAAATACGAGCCATTTTTTAATTGCACCTCCATAATATGAGTGACACGGGATGTGTTTTTGCATCTCCGTTATCGGTCAGAGATTAGCCCTGACGTTGTTTGTGCTTGGGATTTTCGCAGATAACCATAACGCGTCCTTTGCGTTTGATTATCTTACATTTGTCACAGATTTTTTTGACAGAAGGTCTGACTTTCATTGTTTTTACCTCCTACTTAATAGTAGCCGTTAGGTCCTTATTATTTGGACCGCCATGTTATACGCCCTTTGGTAAGGTCATAGGGAGACATCTCCACCGTTACCTTATCTCCTTGCAAAATACGAATGTAGTGCATTCTCAATTTGCCGGATATATGGGCTGTGATTATGTGTCCGTTAGGAAGTTCTACCTTAAATACTGCGTTAGGAAGAACCTCTTTTACGGTACCTTCTACTTCAATCATGTCTTCTTTTGACATTATTTGTTCTCCTCCTCACTTTGCATCATTTCGGGGGATTCTCTGAACTCAAATAAACTCCTCCGTAATGCTCGGTTTGTAGACATTGAGCCGTTGTCTAATACGGCTTTGGTTACACCGATATGCTTGGTGTTTTTCCTTTTCGGCCTTTCAAGCGGTCTTTCTTTACCGTCTGCCACGAGGACATAATCCTCACCGACTTCGGTTATCACAAGAAAGTACCCCTTATCCCTTCCGGCCTTTGAATACACAACGCGTCCTCTTTTGAGTTCCATTCTTTACCTCCGTTACAGTTCGGTCATAATAACCGGACCGTTTGGTGTAATGGCGATGGTATGCTCAAAATGGGCTGACAGACTTCCGTCAACGGTTACCGTTGTCCATCCGTCTTTCAGTATTTTAACGTCGTGTGTACCCGCATTAATCATAGGTTCAATGGCCAAGGTCATTCCGGGGATAAGTCTTACCCCACGACCGGGAGAACCGAAATTAGGTACCTCGGGTGCTTCGTGGAGATCCTTCCCCACTCCGTGACCCACAAACTTACGGACTACTGAATATCCTTTATCCTCGGCATGCTTTTGAACCGCCGCACCGATATCACCAATCCTACCGCCTGATACCGCCGCTTCGATGCCCTTATAAAGTGCTTCTTTGGTGGTATCTATCAGCCGCTTCGCCTCAGGAGATATCTCTCCTACTGCGAAAGTGGCGGCATTATCTCCGTGATATCCGTTAAGATATGCTCCAAGGTCAATGCTGACTATGTCGCCCTCTTTTAGGATGCGGTGTTTATTTGGAATGCCGTGAATAACCTCGTTATTGACCGAGATACAGGCGGTAGCGGGATATCCGCTATATCCAAGAAAACTTGGTTTACCTCCGTTAGACACGATATGCTTGTGAGCAATCCTGTCGATTTCGGCGGTGGATATACCCGGTCTTACTGCCTCTCCTGCAAGTTTAAGTGCTTCGGCTGAAAGAATACATGCTTCCTTCATTAGTGCAAGTTCTCTTGCTGTTTTGAATACTATCATAAACTATTCCTCAAGTGTTCTTGCAATTTCTTCCGCAACTTTCTTCATTTCTCCACGAACGTGTACCGAACGAAGAATACCTTGCTTTTTATAATATTCGATCAAAGGTTCGGTTTGAAGGTGATATACCTTCAACCTTTCTTTAACGGTGTCTTCTGCATCGTCTTCTCTGATAATCAGCTCAGCGTTGCAGTTATCACACCTGCCCTCCACGTTAGGTTTGTTGTTGGTAACGTGGTAGGTTTGACCGCAGTCGGGGCAGACTCGCCGCCCCGATAAACGTTCAATAATTTCCCCATCGGTAGAAAAAAGTTCCAAAACGACATCAGGTTTATATTCATCCATTTTATTCAATGCTTCTGCTTGAAAAACGGTACGGGGGAATCCGTCAAAAATAAACCCTTCTCTGCAGTCGTCATATCCTACTCGCTCTTTTACCATTTCGATAACAATTTCATCGCTTAGGAGTTGACCACGGCTTATGATATCTTTTGCTACTTTTCCGATTTCGGTGCCTTTTTTTATGGCCTCTCGAATCATATCGCCGGTAGATATAGTAGGAATATTATATCTTTCAGCAATAATCTTTCCGTGGGTGCCTTTGCCGGCTCCCGGAGGCCCAAGAAGAATCATTTTCATCTCAAAGCAATCCTTTCGGGGAGTTATTCTTAGTCAAGGAAACCTTTGTAGAATCTCATCATCATTTGAGATTCGATTGCCTTAACGGTGTCGAGAGCAACACCTACAAGAATCAATACGGATGTACCACCCAAGGAAATTCCGGG
This sequence comes from Acutalibacteraceae bacterium, assembly GCA_045541655.1. Taxonomy (GTDB): domain Bacteria; phylum Bacillota; class Clostridia; order Oscillospirales; family Acutalibacteraceae; genus UMGS1484. The sequence continues at coordinate 5,571 of JAZQJN010000058.1, read as the reverse complement.
AATCTTAAATACAGTACCAACCAGAACGGGAAGAACTGCCATGATGCCCAAGAAGATAGCACCGATAAGAACGATTCTGGTAATAATCTTGCCGATAAACTCTGCGGTGGGTCTGCCGGGACGAATTCCGGGAACCACGCCGGAGTTTTTACGGAGATTGTTTGCCATTTCTACCGGATTGTATTGAATGGTAATATAGAAATATGCGAAAAATACAATCAATACAAGATAGAGAACTACGTAAAACGCTTGGTCATAAGAGAAAAGATTAAGAATCTTTGTAAACCAATTGTTTTTATTTCCCATAAATGCAAGGATTGTAGAAGGAATTGAAAGAATAGAACTTGCAAAGATGATGGGGAGAACACCTGCCATATTTACCTGAATGGGTAAGTGACTGCTTTGACCACCATACATCTTACGACCTACAACACGCTTTGCGTATTGAACAGGAATTCTTCTTTCGGCTGCAGTCATAAATACTACGAAAGCAATTACAACTGCAAAAGCAACAACAATCAAAACAACTTGGAAGTATTTCTTAGCAAGAATCATACTCCAAAGGGATGCAAATGCTGTTGGTGCTCTGGAAAGTATACCGGCAAAGAGTATCATAGAAATACCATTACCGATTCCCTTTTCATCAAACTGCTCACCCATCCACATTACAAGTGCTGAACCTGCTGTAAAGCACAAGATAATGGTCATTGCGGGGAGAAGTTCAACATACCACTTTCCGGTAGTTCTACCGTAGGTAAGAAAATCACCGGAGTTACGAAGATAGAAATAGAAGGCAGTACCTTGGATAAGTGCCAAGATAACGGTTGCATAACGGGTAAGTTGTGCAATCTTTTTGCGTCCCTCTTCGCCTTCTTTTTGAAGACGTTCAAGAGCAGGGATAGCAACTGCCAAAAGTTGCATGATAATTGAAGAGTTGATGTAAGGGGTTACACCCATGGCGAAGATGGAACCATATTCCATAGCACCACCGGTGAGAATCGAAAGATAACTGAAGATTGTGTTTTCTGTTGTAGTGTTGCTGAGGGCTGCGCCTAACTCAGCAGCATTGATGAAGGGAACGGGGATAAAAGAACCGATTCTGAATGCAATGATAATGAAAACAGTGAAGAAAATCTTTTTTCTCAGATCGGCGATTTTCCAACCGTTACGAATGGTATCTAACAGTTGCATCCTACTTCACCTCGTCCTTCTCAACTTTTTCCTCTTTCTTAGGGATAAATGCTTCGGCTTTGCCGCCTGCTGCTTCAATCTTTTCGATAGCGGATTTTGAGAAGCACGCTACTTGTACGGTAAGTTTCTTGGTGAGTTCACCGTTACCAAGAACCTTGATGCCGTCCAAAGGTTTTTTAATAAGACCAGCGTTGATAATAGCATCGGTATCTACTACCGCACCATTTTCGAATCTTTCAAGATCAGATACATTAATGGTTGCAAACTTGGTTGCAAAAATGTTATTGAATCCTCTCTTGGGGATACGGCGCTGCAAAGGCATTTGACCGCCTTCGAAACCAATTCTTACGCCGCCGCCGGAACGGGCCTTTTGACCCTTGTGTCCTTTACCTGCAGTTTTACCGGTGCCCGATGCGGGACCTCTACCTACACGCTTAGAGGCTTTGTTGGAGCCTGCTGCGGGAGAAATTTCATGCAGTTTCATTTTTTGTGCACCTCCTTAGTGTTTACAATGCGAATTACGCTTCTGTTACCTCTACGAGGTGACGAATTTTTGTGATTTTACCCTGAGTTGCTGCGTTATCGGGTTGAACAGTTACATCACCAATTTTCTTAAGGCCAAGTGCTGCTGCGGAAGCAATCTGCTTCTCGGTGCAACCGATGGTGCTCTTAACGAGGGTGATTTGTACTTTTGCTTCTTTCTTTGCCATCGTTTAGTCCTCCTTTACAGGTCCGAGGATATCGTTTACAGATTTTCCACGGGTAGCGGCAACTTGGTTTGCATCACGAAGGTTTGCAAGACCATTGATAGTTGCACGAACTACGTTACAGGGGTTATTAGAACGAAGGGCCTTGGTACGAATATCTTTAATACCAACAGTTTCAAGAACAGCACGTACAGGGCCGCCGGCGATAACACCGGTACCGGGAGCAGCGGGTTTGAGAAGAACTCTACCTGCACCAAACTCACCGATAATTTCATGGGGGATAGTAGAACCGCGAAGAGATACCTTAATAAGGTTTTTCTTTGCGTCTTCAATACCTTTGCGGATTGCATCGGGAACTTCACCGGATTTACCGAGACCGAAGCCAACGATGCCCTTTCCGTCGCCTACTACGACGATGGCGGAGAATTTGAAAATTCGGCCGCCCTTAACCGTTTTAGATACACGGTTTATTGCTACCACGCGTTCGGTTAAATCCAAGGTGGATGCGTCAATCATATTAGCCAAAATTATTCTCCTCCTTATTAGAATTTGAGGCCACCCTCACGGGCGCCGTCGGCGAGTTCTGCAACTCTGCCGTGATAGATGTTACCACCGCGGTCAAATACTACTTCGGTAACACCTGCTTTAATCGCTCTTTCAGCAACAAGTTGGCCAACCTTTTTGGCTGCTTCCTTGTTACCGCCGTATGCACCAAAATCCTTTTCATAGGAAGATGCTGCAACGATAGTTACTCCCTTTACGTCGTCAATGATTTGGGCACTGATATTGGAAAGAGAGCGATATACACAAAGACGGGGACGTTCTGCTGTGCCGCTGATTTTACCACGAACACGAAGGTGTCTGGTGGTGCGGGCTTTTTTGCTATCAGGTCTATTAACCATAGCACATACACTCCTTTACAATAATTATGCCTTACCGGCCTTGCCTTCCTTACGACGGACGACTTCATTGACATAGCGAATACCTTTGCCCTTGTAGGGTTCGGGAGGACGCTGTTTACGTACTTCTGCAGCAAACTGACCTACGGCTTGTTTGTCTGCACCGGAAATTACGATGGCATTGGGATTTGGAACCTCAATAGTGATTCCTTCGGGCTCATCCATAATTACCTGATGGGAATAACCCAAGTTCATAACAAGTTGTTTGCCTTGTTTTGCAACACGGTAACCTACACCTTGAACGTCAAGCTCCTTTTTGAAGCCATTGGTTACACCCTCAACCATATTGGCAATAAGGGTTCTGGTGAGACCGTGAAGTGCACGGTTTTCTTTGGCATCGTTGGGACGGGTAACGATTACTTCGTTATTCTCAATCTTTGCCTCGATTTCACCGGCGATTTCGTGAGTAAGGGTTGCTTTTGCACCCTTTACGGTAACGGATTTTCCGTCAATTTTGACCTCTACTCCGGCAGGAATGGAGATTGCCTTTTTACCAATTCTAGACATATCTTTCTTCCTCCTTACCAGATAAATGCAAGAACTTCGCCGCCAACATTGTTGTGACGAGCCATCTTGTCGGTCATAACGCCTTTAGAAGTAGATACGATGGCGATGCCGAGGCCTTTCATAACCTTAGGCATATCCTCGCAGTTGGCGTAAATTCTAAGTCCGGGCTTGGAAACTCTGCGAAGACCAGTAATGGCGGGAGTTTTGCCCTCGTTATATTTGAGCGTCAAACGGATAACGCCCTGTTTTCCGTCATCAATAACGGAGAACGCTTTTACATATCCTTCATCAACAAGAATCTGTGCAATGGACTTCTTCATGTTAGACGCAGGAACATCAACCGAATCGTGTCTGGCAGAGTTCGCATTACGAATTCTGGTCAGCATATCGGCTATAGTATCGGTGATTTGCATACCGTCTTACCTCCTTAATGTTATCTGCTTGGATTAACTTACCAACTTGCCTTTTTTACGCCGGGAATTTCGCCTTTGTAGGCCAATTCTCTGAAGCATATACGGCAAATACCAAACTTGCGAAGATAAGCGTGGGGTCTGCCACAGATTTTGCATCTGTTGTAGGCCCTGGTTGAGAATTTGGCAGGTCTTGCTTGACGGACCTTCATTGATGTCTTTGCCATAATTTCTTATCCTCCTATTTCGCAAACGGAGCGCCGAGAAGGGTTAATAACTCTCTGGCTTCTTCGTCGGTATTGGCAGTGGTAACGAAGCAGATGTCCATACCACGAACCTTGTCGATTTTGTCGTAACTGATTTCGGGGAAAATGAGTTGTTCTTTGATACCCATAGAATAGTTTCCGCGTCCATCGAAGGAGTTGGGGTTAATTCCACGGAAGTCACGAACTCTGGGGAGTGCCAAAGAGAAAAGACGATCTACGAATTCGTACATCTTTTCACCACGAAGGGTAACCTTAGCACCGATGTTCATTCCCTCACGAAGTTTAAAGTTTGCAACGGACTTTCTTGCCTTACAAACTACTGCTTTTTGTCCGGTAATTTGACCTAAATCACTGCAGATTGCGTCAATTACCTTTGCGTTGTCTCTTGCTTCGCCGCATCCTACGTTGATAACTACTTTATCAAGCTTAGGAATTTGCATTACGCTTTTGTACTCGAATTTCTTCATAAGAGCAGGAGCAACGTCATTTTTATAGGTTTCTTTAAGTCTAGCCATTTTTTACGCTCCTCCTATCTTAGAAAATCTCGCCGCATTTTTTGCAGATGCGGTCTTTTTTACCATCTTCGTACTTTTTGGTACCAACACGGGTAGGTTTGCCACATTTGGGGCAAACGCAAACAACTTTACAAGCATACATAGCGCCTTCTGCCTTTACAATGCCGGAGGGATCGCCTGCTTTTCTTGCTTTAAGGTGTTTGGTCATAATGTTGCGGCCTTCGATGATAACCTTACCTTCGGTAGGGCTAACTTCGAGGATTTTTCCGGTCTTGCCACGATCTTTACCACTAAGGATCATAACGGTATCACCGGTTTTTACATGTAAACTTTTCATTATACCATTACCTCCTTAAAGTACTTCGGGAGCGAGGGAGAGAATTTTGAGATAATCTTTCTCACGAAGTTCTCTCGCTACCGGTCCAAAAATACGAGTTCCGCGGGGGTTTTTATCATCACGGATAATAACCGCTGCGTTATCATCAAATCTAATATATGTGCCGTCTGCACGACGCAAACCTTTGGCGGTTCTGACCACTACTGCACGAACTACGTCGCCCTTCTTAACTACACCGCCGGGTGCAGCTTTTTTAACGCTGGCCACTACGACATCGCCAATGTTTGCATACCTCTTGCCGGATCCACCAAGAACGCGGATACACATAAGTTCCTTTGCTCCGGTGTTGTCGGCAACTCTGAGGTAACTCTGTTGCTGTATCACAGTGTTTTCCTCCTTGTAATTTACTTCGCTTTTTCGATAATTCTGGTTACACGCCATCTCTTATCTTTAGAGAGGGGACGAGTTTCCATAATTTCGACACGGTCGCCGACACCACAGGTGTTCTCTTCGTCGTGAGCTTTGAACTTAACAGTACGCTTCACGATTTTTCCATAAAGGGGATGCTTTACGCTGTCGACGATTGCGACTACAACGGTTTTATCCATTTTATCGCTAACAACCATACCCACTTGGGTTTTACGTAAATTTCTTTCGCTCACAACTATACCTCCGTTGC
>JAZQJN010000057.1:0-7053 GCA_045541655.1 Acutalibacteraceae bacterium | reverse complement strand
GGTTTAGCCATCTTAACCAAGGTGCGGCCACAGGAACATTTTTCACGGGATAGAACCCAGATATCACGGCTACGGTAACGAAGAAGAGGGAATCCCTCTTTATCGAGAGAGGTAAATACAAGTTCGCCCTTTGTTCCTTCGGGAAGAACTTCTCCTGTATCGGGATCAATAATTTCGGCAAAGAAGTGATCTTCGTTAATATGCATACCGGTTTGTTCACTGCATTCAAAAGCAACACCCGGACCGGTTGATTCGGTAAGACCATAGATATCGTATGCCTTTATTCCGAGGGATTTTTCAATGCCGTGACGCATCTCTTCGGTCCAGGGTTCAGCACCGAAAATACCTGCTTTTAGGGATATATCTTCCGGTTTGATGCCCTGCTCTTTAATGTATTCGCCAATATATGCAGCATAGGATGGGGTACAACATAGGATGGTTGCTCCAAGATCGTTCATAAACTGCACCTGACGTTCGGTGTTACCCGAAGACATAGGAAGAGTAAGACATCCTACCTTTTGGGAGCCCCCATTAAGTCCAAAACCACCAGTAAATAATCCGTAGCCGTAAGCCACCTGACAGACATCACTTTTTGAACCACCTGCTGCTATTATTGCTCTTGCACAGCAATCTTCCCAAAGGTCAATATCGTTTTGAGTGTAAAAAGCAACGACACGACGTCCTGTTGTGCCCGATGTAGAATGAATACGAACGCAATTATCAAGGGATGTTCCGAGAAGACCATAAGGATATGCATCACGAAGGTCAGATTTTTCAAGGAATGGGAGTTTATAAAGGTCATCAATTCCCTTAATATCTTCGGGTTTAACTCCCTTTTCATCCATAAGGTTACGGTAATAGGGTACGTTTTCGTAAACGTGTTTAACCTGTTTTACAAGTTTTTCTGACTGAAGTTTTCTCATTTCTTCAATCGGCATGGTTTCGATTTCTTTTTGAAAGTAATTTTGTGCCATTTTTGACCACCCTTTCTGTTTTTTGTTGGTACTTGGTGTTCGGAGTGTAATAAGGCAAATAAAAAACGCCCTTTGCATTCCGACAAAGAATACAGAGGACGAGAAAAAACCCGTGGTACCACCTCAGTTCGCCGTTTCCTCACGAAAACGACCTTTACAGGTACTGACATACCTTCGTTCTATAACGGGAACTCCCGTTGCATCCTACTTAAAGAAAAACTTTGTTCAGTGCACTGCTAACAGAAGGAATTCAATATGTTCATCCCCATTGTCTCGCACCAACCGACAACTCTCTCAAGGTTCATCCCATATTTACTTGGTTCTGCTCAAACGCATTTTGAAATGTACAACCTATTCAATTGACACTATTAGTGTAATACTTTAACTCGTAAAAGTCAAGTGATTTTTTTAGATTTTAAGGAATTTTTATATTTTTATAAAAAACACTTGCATTTTATAATGATATGTAATATAATCTCTTGGAAAGGGGACGTTTAGCTCAGCTGGTAGAGCATTCGCTTGACGTGCGAAGGGTCAGCGGTTCGAGTCCGTTAACGTCCACCAAAAAAGACAAGTCGATTGACTTGTCTTTTTTTATTTATAAATGTTTCTAAAACCACATTTTAAGTCCTAATTTTTCTGCATCATACAGTTGATAAATATAGTATTCACATACAACCGCCTGGGATAAAAATTCTTCATTTTCTTCTTCGGCAAGGGATTTTGTGTATTTCACTTCCCTTTCTGCATCATCTATTACGTTATCAAGAATATAAAGTGATAATATCTTTTTAGTTTTTATAAATTGATTATCCAGTATTTCCATTTCCTTTTGTGCCGATGCATAATCACCTGCACTTGCGTACTCTTTTGCTTTGTTTAGTGTTTCTAAATGTGTTTCTACCCTCTGTTTTGCGTAGTTAATGCCAAGTCCTGCTATTAGAAAAAGCACCGACATAACCGTAAGCACCGCAACTATTCGTTTCATATATTTATACCTCTTTTTTTATGTGAACAAATTCTTTCTTTTCATTGGCGGTCATCAGAAGAATATTTTTAAGTTCTAATCTTTTGTTTTTAAGATACTTTTTTATATCTTTTTCCGATATGTCACATTCCTTCATACCCTCTTTATTATATCGTCCGTCGTTCACAACGATGCAGGGCATTCCAACGTATGGTTGAACGTTTCCCACCATTGATGCATTGGCAGGTTGCTTTTCGGGTTTTGGCATTACACTTAATTGTCCGTTGGTTTCGACTATAGCGAATGCAACATCCTGAACAAAGAAATATCCTTGTATTCTTAATTCCTCCATTAAGTCATTAACACTTAATCGGAGACTTTTTAATGCCTTTTGGTCGATTATTCCATCCCTTACGATTATAAGAGGATGCCCTTCAATTGCACGTCTTGCGAAGGGCCATTTAAGAGATATTACAGATATCAGCAGTTCCAGTATAACTAAAGCCAAAATGGCCATAATACCATTAATAATGGGTCTGTTAAGGTCTTGTATTGGGGCTGCCGCACACTCCGAAATCAGTATTGTAATGACCAGTTCTCCCGGTTGCATTTCTCCAATTTGTCTTTTACCCATTAATCGGAGAGAAATGATTACGGTTATATATAAAATTACTGTTCTGATAAGCGTTGCCGCCATATATTCACGCCCTTTACATTTTCAAAAACTATTATTAGTCCAACAAAGGATTTTATACAATGAATATATTTAATAACACAAATAAATACGGCGGCAATTATCCTGAAAAATTCAGTACCGATTTGAATGAGAACTTAAATTTACTTAAAAATATTTTCGATAATTCATCCGATCTTATCGTCCGACGCTTTTCGGTTTGTGATTATGAATTTGCGGCTGTTCATTTAGAAAATATGATCAACAAGGGAGAACTAAATAAACAGTTGTTGTTTTCGCTTAACAATTGTACAAAGTTACCCGTTGATCCACTTGAAAGGTTTGACTATATAGAACAAACAGTAAGTTCCTGTCCTGACCAAAAAAGAAGTAATTTCGTGGAGGAAATAATTGGTTTAATGATGAGCGGTCACGCTCTATTATTTTCTCAAGATGTTTCGGTTGTATTGGCTTTGGGGGTTCAGGGCTATCCAAGGAGAGCTGTTACCGATTCTAATTCTGAGGTTACCGAAAGGGGCTCTCAGGAAGCGTTCACCGAAACTATCAGAGAAAATATTGCTATGATAAGAAAGAGAATGAAAACTCCTGACCTCAAATTTAAGTTTATGAAAATTGGTACACTATCAAAAACAGATGTGGCTTTGTGTTATATAAATGGAGTTGTATCTCCCGAAATATTAAAACGGGTAGAAAAACGCCTTTCAGAAATTAAGATAGATTCGGTACTTGAATCGGGGTATCTGCAACCATTTTTAGAGAATAAAGTATATTCAATTTTTACCGAAGTGGGCAACAGTGAGCGTCCCGATACTGTTTGCGGTAAAATATGTGAGGGTAGAATTGCTGTACTCGTTGACGGCACCCCATTTTGTCTTATTGTTCCTCATTTGTTTGTAGAGAATTTTCAAAATTTAGATGATTATACTCTTAATCCTATCTTTGTATCCTTTATAAGATTGCTTAAATTTTTTTCTTTTTTTCTATCTATACTTTTGCCTGGTTTATATGTGGCTATAGGCGAATACAATCCTGAAATTTTCCCTACCGCAATATTTTACAAGGTAGTGGATGCCAAAACCACAACACCTTTTTCTTTGCTATGGGAAGCGTTGATTATATATATCATATATGAAATAATGCGGGAGGCGGGACTGAGACTTCCAAAAGCAGTTGGACACGCGGTAAGTATTGTAGGTGCTCTTGTAATCGGTGATGCGGCGGTATCGGCAGGACTTATTGGTGCACCTATGATAATAATTGTTGCTATTACCGCACTTGCATCTTATGTTGTTCCTAAACTCTATTACGCATCGGCTATTTTGCGAATACTGTTTATATTTATAGGCGGTTTTTCAGGAGTGTTTGGGGTAATTATCGGATTGTGGACAGTTATTGTTATTATATGTTCAACCAATTCATACGGTGTTCCTTATTCCGCTCCGATTTCACCCTTTAATCTAAAATCTATGAGAGATACCTTCACACGATTAAGTTGGCGAAAACTTGCTCAAAGAAATATGAGAATTCAAGACCTAATAGGCACTGAAAGCGAGGTATAATATTGGGAAAAAACGAAATCAAAATCAGCAATAACCAGTTGCTCGCTCTTTTGCTTTGCAGCAGAATAACCGTTACTCTGACTTATTCATTAAATAATAGCGAGCATACCTCCTCCGGGAGCGATTGGGTGAATGCACTTATTTTGATTCCTGTAATGATATTACTTGGTATTCCGGCATATATTTTGATTAAACAAAACAAGAATAAATCTCTTATCGACCGTGCTTATGACATTGGCAAACCCTTTGGGAATATTCTTTCGATTCTTTATTCCTTGTATTTTTTATTTATTCCCATAGCTTCTATATCACGATTCAACGTTTTTGTAACCAGTACAATACAGACCGAACGGAGTATGTTATATTATGCAGTTCTAATAATGCTCCCCGTATGCTTCGCTACAATCAAAGGACTTCAACCTATTGCGAGAGCAGGAACCATTGGTGCTGTTCTTGGGGGAGTGATATTGCTCACCATAACCATAATTTTAATTCCAAGATTTAATCTTTTAAATATAACTACGCCGGCATTTGAACAACGTAATAATATGTTTTCTATGCTTAAAATACTGATTTCCAATTGCAACGAAACGGTGGCATTGCTGATAATGTTCCCAAAGGTTAAAGGCAAGGTTGCAAAGACATATATTAGATTTTCTTTTATATCGGGACTTATAATAGCAACTTTACTTTTCACTATTACCGCCACATTAGGTGCTTATGCCAAGTTACAGGCCTTTCCTTACTATACTGCATACGGCGTAGCAGAATTTGGTTCACTCAAACGATTGGATGCTATTCATTCGGCGGTTTGGCTTGTGGGAGTATTTATAAAGGCAGCAACATTTACCTATATATCTCACCTTTGTCTTGAAAGAATTATTTCTCAAAAAATCAGGGCAGTTTCAATAATGATTATGGGCTTTGTGATTATTGTATTAGCATCTATAATATCCGGTAATTACGATAATTTTGACTGGCTTTACGGTTCAACCAATCTCATAATAGGGTTGTTCATATTTGCTATAATCGTACCTCTATTAGTTATAATGTTTTCATTTATAAAGAGTAAAAGGAGGTTATATAGTTGAAAAAACTGATAATCTTTCTCACAATAATCGGAATAGTTACTCTCTCGGGTTGTACACGCTTTAGTTTAGATGAAAGAAGCATAATTGAGGGAATTGCCATTGATGTTCACGAAGATGGGATTTTAGTTACGACCCAAGTTTATAAGCAGAGCAAGAACGAAAACGAGAGCGAAAAATATGAAATACACGAAGCGATAGGCAAAACTGTGTATGATGCCCTTCAAAATATTACTCACATTAGCGGAAAACATCCATTCTATTCATATAATAAAATTATCATAATTTCATACAATGCATTAGAGACGGGATTATACAACATTCTAGATTATTTTATAAGGGATAATGAAATCCGACACAATACCCTTGTTTGTTGTTCAATCGGGAAAGCATCTGAGTTGCTAAAAATAAAAAATGAAGGACAACTTATGCCCGCTGAAAGAATAACCACTTTACTTGGTATAGCGGGCATCCCATCATACAAAACCGCGAGTGGCGAGTTGCTTGATGTAGGCACGAGGATGCAGGATGAATGTACGGATGTATATTTACCGTGTCTTAAACTTGTGGAAACAAACGAAGGGAAGATTGCCTATTCAGAGGGCTCTGTTGCATTCTCCAATGATAATCCCGTTTGTATCCTTACCCCTGAAGAACAGTTGGCTTTTTGTTATATAAACGGATATAAAACCCATTATCCAATAACGGTTGAATATAATTCATCAAAATTTGTCTTTTCTCTAAAGAATATCAGCAAGAAATTTGAGGTAAGTAAAAATGATAATAACGGATTTGATTTTAATATAAAGTTTAGTATCAACACTATTCTTGAAGAGGTGTATTCAGGAGGAGTAAAGTTTAATAATGAGCAAATTAACGAAATTTCAAATTTGTTAGGGGAGAGGATTTGTGAAATATCAAGGTCAGCCACAAATAATATACTGTTCAAATATAGGAGTGATATCTTTCAGTATGGTGCCTATATTAGACAAAGATATCCAAAGGAATATAATGAACTTTCATCTTGGAAAAAGATTATTCCCAAATGCACCTTTAATTTTATCCATGACGTCACATTGAGCCGGGTCGGAGAAAATAAACCATAATGAATTTTAATTCCCCTTTTTGCATATAATTTATAAATGCGAGGAGGGGATTTTTTGTTGTATAAATATCGAAAAGCAATTGCGATATTTGCTTTGTTTTCAGTGATAGCATTATCTTTTACAGTAGGAGGAAGGTACGTTTTTGGAATATTTGAAAACGGGATAAAGGCTTCAATGTATTTATCTTATCCACAGGTTATTACTTACTGTTTTAAACAAAATGATACGGAAGAAATTCAAAATGTTGAAAACATATCATCACAATCCGAGGATGTACCTTTAAAGAAAGAAATAAATTCTAATGCGAAACCAATCAATATTGAAACAGGGGATATAAAGACTACATTGTTGTCGTTAAATTCAGCAAATACAATACAGTCAGGTGTACATATCAACAATAAAACAGGACTATCTATAGATGTTGAAAAACTTTTAAATCAAGGGCTACCCTTTAAAATTATTAATACAAAAGAACCTCAGGTGTTAATTGTACATACACATGCTACCGAAGCATACACCGTGGGGGATTATGGATATTATATAAAAAGCCAGGATACACGCACAAGAGATAATTCTAAAAACGTTGTTCGTGTAGGGGATGTCTTGGCAGACGTGTTAAATAAATCTGGTATAAAGACTATAAATGATACTACTCAACATGACTA
>JAZQJN010000056.1:0-3015 GCA_045541655.1 Acutalibacteraceae bacterium | reverse complement strand
ATTTCCAAATTTCAAATAAAATGGCTATTTCTAACGGAGAAAACTTTTCTATGATTCTTTCTCCCGGCAGTGCTGCCGATAGAGAAGCTATTAAATCCGGTGAAGTTTGTATCCTCGTTTTTAAAGCCAAGGTAGATATCGACTTTGCTACTACCGTTTCTGCCAACGTTGTTGCCAACTGTTATAATGCTGCAGACGGTATTGACGTTTATGCTACTACTGTAGAAATTATCTCCGGCGGTGTTCAAGGTCATGAACACGCTGCGGCTCCCGATGCTGAATATAAATATGATGAAACTGACCATTGGTACGTATGTGGTACCGAGGGTTGTGATGCTGTTATTGATAAAGCACCCCACGAAGGTGGTACTGCTTCCTGTAACTCAAAAGCAAAATGTTCTGTCTGCGGTCAAGAATATGGCAACGTTAATGCCGATAACCACGAAGGCGAAACCGAAGTTCGTGATTATGTAGCAGCCGACTGCGGTAACGATGGTTACAGCGGTGATACCTATTGTCTCGACTGTGGTGAAAAGATTGCTGATGGTGAAGTTATCCCCGCAACCGGAGCACATATCGGCGGTGAAGCAACCTGCTGTGCAAAAGCAGAATGTTCTGTCTGCGGTCAAGAATATGGCGATTTTGATGCCGATAACCACGTAGGTCAAACCGAAGTTCGTGATTATGTAGCAGGTAACTGCGGTAACGATGGTTACAGCGGTGATACCTATTGTCTCGACTGTGGTGAAAAGATTGCTAATGGTGAAGTTATCCCCGCAACCGGAGCACATATCGGCGGTGAAGCAACCTGCTGTGCAAAAGCAGAATGTTCTGTCTGCGGTCAAGAATACGGTGATTTTGATGCCGATAATCATGTCGGCGAAACCGAAATCCGTGGTGCAAATGGTAAATACACAGGTGATGTACACTGTACTGATTGTGGTCAAATGCTTTCTAAAGGACAACAATATGGTGATGTAGATGGCGATGGCGATATTGATGCCACCGATGCTTTGCTTACTCTTCAACATACTGTTGATAAGATTCAACTTACCGGAAACGACCTGATTTGTGCAGATGTTGATGGTGACGGTGATATTGATGCAACTGATGCGTTATTAATTCTTCAATTAACCGTTGATAAGATTACCCAATTCCCCCGAGAGACTAACGCACAATAAATTAGTAATATAAATAATTAAAATATAAACTACGATGAAAACCGGCGTTGTATCCGTAAGGACACAACGCCAATTTTATTGCATTTTTTTACATTTCAATATTGTGATTTTGTTGATCAAGATATACTGTTTGTTTTTGTATATATTCTCCATTCTTGACCACAAGGTTAATTTGGGTATTTTTGATATTGAGTATTGCGGAAAAACCTTGCCATTCCTTTGGAATATTGGGGCTTATTTCTATTCTGTCTCCAAATATTCTTATCCCCAACAAGTCCTCCAAAACAACACGATAATACCAAGCGGCAGCACCTGTATAATGACTCCAACCGCCACGTCCTGTATAATTATCGCCATAGTAAATATCGGCGGGCAGGGCATAGGGCTCGGTTTTGAGGATATCCCCCCATTCGCCCTGCAAATATCGGTAGGCGGGGTTGATATATTGTAGCAACCTGTATCCCTCTTCCTTGCGATTTGAACGGAAAAGTGCCTTAACAAGCCACAAAGCACTGTGGGTGTACTGTCCGCCGTTTTCACGAATACCCTCAGGATATGAGGATATATATCCTGCGTTGATTTCTTTCAGAGGGGGATAAAACAGTCTGATAATACCCTTTTCATCATCCACAAGATATTTCATACAACTGTCTATACCGCTTTTTAGTCTTTCTTTGTTTTCCATATTCGACAGCACCGCAAAGGATTGAGGAAGCAAATCAATTTTGGCTTCCTTGTTTTTCCTTGAACCAAGGGGCTCGCCGTTGTCGAAAAACGCTCTTAAATACCATTCTCCGTCGTAACATATCTCATCCACCTTAAACAGAAGATTATTTGCCCTTTTTTCAAGTTCAGAAGCAAACTCATCATCTTTCATAATACGGGCAATTTTCGCCATTTTTCGAGCCACAATGGCATAGAATTGTGAAAGCCAAACACTACTGCCTTCACCCTTATCACCTATGGCAGAAAAGCCGTCATTCCAGTCGCAAGAGCCGATTTTCAAGAGCCCGTTTTGGGCATAATCTATGCGATTAATTGCCCTTATCGCGTGGTCATAAACGGTTCCCTTTTGCTGGCTGATTTTGGGAACAAAGTATCTTTCCTGCTCATCTTCTTTTAGAGTTTCTCCAAAAAGATAGCGGATTTCTTCTTTCAGGATATCCACATCTCCCGTTTTTTCAATATACTCAAAAAGGGTGTAGGGAAGCCACAACATATCATCACTGCATCGGGTTCTGACCCCAGACACGCCTTCCTTTTTCTCATGCCACCAGTGAAGGACGTCTCCCTCCTCGAACTGAACACCGCAACACCGCAAAATGTGTTGCCTTGCCAAGTAAGGTTTTAGGGGGATGAGGCCACATACGTCCTGAAGTTGGTCGCGGAAGCCGTATCCGCCTGCACTTTGATAAAATCCGCAACGGGCAAGATATCGGGAATTTTCCATCTGAATAGGAAGCCAGGTGTTGAACATAACGTCAAGTTCCTTGTGGGGGGTGTCGATTTGAATGATATTGTTTTGCGGTGGTTGAGGTTTCTCCTTTGTTTCTGCTTTTGTGGGGAAAGCATCATTCAAAAATGTGCTGTGGGAGTCTTTAATCATATCTCTTCTGCGTTCAAAACAGTTTTTGAGTTTTTCCTCGGCAAGACCTAACTCACCCTCTGCGGTGATAGCAAACATAATATCGTTTCTCTCTGCATTTCCCACCGTTGTAATAACAGCACAGCAGGTATCTTTGGATATTTTATTCTTATTGTTTTGCCATTTGCCCTGCCAAAAAGATGGCTTATCAAGACAAATATCATATTTGCGGTTGCATCCCACACCCAT
>JAZQJN010000055.1:0-2441 GCA_045541655.1 Acutalibacteraceae bacterium | reverse complement strand
GTTGCGAATTGTGACCAATAATTAGTTTATGACCGATATTTTAATCGGTAAAAATATTAAAATTGTTTATATTATTTGGAGGTATATAAAAAATGGCAAAAATAATTGGTATTGACCTTGGAACAACTAACTCCTGTGTTGCAGTTATTGAGGGTGGCGAACCCGTAGTTATTGCGAACGCAGAGGGTGCAAGAACAACCCCTTCGGTTGTAGCATTTTCTAAAAATGGTGAAAGAATGGTAGGTCAGGTTGCAAAAAGACAAGCAATCACTAATCCCGATCGTACAATTGCATCTATAAAACGTGATATGGGTACCGACCGCAAGGTGACCATTGACGGTAAAGATTACACTCCTCAAGAGATTTCCGCTATCACTCTTCAAAAGCTTAAGGCAGACGCTGAAAGCTATCTTGGTGATACCGTTACCGAAGCAGTTATCACCGTTCCCGCATACTTTACCGATGCACAACGTCAGGCAACCAAAGATGCCGGTAAAATTGCAGGTCTTGAAGTAAAGCGTATTATCAACGAGCCCACCGCAGCAGCTCTTGCTTATGGTATTGATAAAGAAACCGACCAAAAGGTTATGGTATATGACCTCGGTGGCGGTACCTTTGACGTATCCATTATCGAAATGGGTGACGGTGTTCAAGAGGTTCTCGCAACTGCGGGTAACAACAAACTCGGTGGTGATGACTTCGACCAAAGAATTATGAAGTGGATCGTTGACGGATTTAAAGCCGAAAGTGGTATTGATATCACTACCGATAAAATGGCTATGCAACGTATTAAGGATGCTGCAGAAAAGGCAAAGATTGACCTTTCCGGTATGACTACCACCGACATCAACCTTCCTTTTATTACTGCCGATGCAACCGGTCCTAAACATTTTGAAACCACCCTTACCCGTGCAAAATTTAACGAACTTACCGCAGATTTGGTTGAATCAACTATGGGACCTGTTCGTCAAGCACTTTCTGATTCAGGACTTTCTGTATCTGAACTTGACAAAATCCTTTTGGTTGGTGGTTCTACCCGTATTCCTGCAGTACAGGATGCTATTAAGAAATTTACCGGTAAAGAACCCTTTAAGGGCATTAACCCCGTTGAATGTGTAGCTGTTGGTGCCGCACTCCAAGCTGGTGTTTTAGGTGGCGATGTTAAAGGTCTTCTTCTCCTTGACGTTACTCCTCTTTCCCTTGGTATTGAAACTATGGGTGGTATCAATACTAAAATTATCGAAAGAAACTCTACCATTCCCACTAAAAAGAGCCAGATTTTCTCAACCGCAGCAGACGGTCAAACCTCTGTAGAGGTTCACGTTCTTCAGGGTGAACGCGAATTTGCCCGTGATAATAAGACCTTAGGTGTATTCCATCTTGATGGAATTGCTCCCGCTCCCCGTGGCGTACCCCAAATCGAAGTTACCTTTGATATTGATGCCAATGGTATTGTAAATGTTACTGCAAAGGATAAGGGTACCGGTAAAGAACAAAACATCACAATTACATCCAGCAGTAATATGTCCAAAGAAGACGTAGAACGTGCTGTTCAAGAGGCAGAACAATATGCTGCTGAAGATAAAAAACGCCGTGAAGATGTTGATACCCGAAACAACGCAGACCAAATGGTATATCAATGTGAAAAGACCTTAACCGATTTTGGCGATAAGGTTGACGGTGCTGAAAAGGATGCAATCCAAGCGAAAATTGATGCTGTTAAAGAAGCACTTAAAGGCGAAGATATTGAAAAGATTAAATCTTCCACCGAAGAACTTCAACAAGAAATTTATAAGATCTCCGAGAAGATTTATAAAGCAGAAGCAGAAGCTGCTCAAGCAGCTCAAGGTGCTGCCGGTGCAGATGTCAACTCTGATGCAGCTGCTGATAACGTATATGAGGCAGATTATACCGAGGTTGATGACACTCAAAACTAACATTAATTAAAAATGGGCTCTGTCAAATTTGTTTGGCAGAGCCAATACTACATAAACCATCACGCCGTAACGGAGAGGATATATTTTGGCAGATAAAAGAGATTATTATGAGGTTTTAGGGGTCGAAAAAGGTGCTGATGAAGATACTCTAAAAAAAGCGTATCGTCAGCAGGCAAAAAAATATCACCCTGATTTAAATCCCGGTGATGCCGAGGCAGAGGCAAAGTTTAAAGAGGTCAATGAAGCATACGAGGTTTTATCAGACTCAGAAAAAAGAGCACGATATGACCAATTCGGTCATGCAGGTGTTGACCCTAACTTTGGTGCGGGTGGTCCCGGTGCCGGTGGCTTTGATATGGATTTTGGCGATATAGGTGATATATTCAGCAGTTTCTTTGGTGGTGGTGGCAGAAGATCTAATCCCAACGCACCAAGAAGAGGTAACGATACAAACGTCAATATTTTTATTTCATTTGAAGAAGCGGCATTTGGTTGTAAGAAAAC
>JAZQJN010000054.1:0-9767 GCA_045541655.1 Acutalibacteraceae bacterium | reverse complement strand
TTTTTTTTAATTTTTTTGAAAAAATTTTTATATTAATTTTTAAGAGTAATTGCTATACGTAATAAGCTCTCTTTATCGTTTTGAATCTCATCATTTAAGACCATTTCAAAGAGTTTGTTAAGTATTTTACCCAAATTTTTATTTGATTTAAAACCAATAGAAATTAGATCCTTGCCGCTTACAGCCATATCTTCAATAAATACACACTCATCACTATTTTTTATACGATAAAAATCATTTAGACTGTCTTTTGATTTGACGTCTTCTTTAAGCGATATACATATTTTGAAATATCTTTCTGCATCATCAAAACCTAACTTGTTTATAATACTTTTTACCGATATTGTATTGTTTAATGAGTTATAAACATTAATCAGATTCTTTACCGATGCAATAGTTTTCTTATCACAATTTAAATGTTTTAAACATTTTTCAGCAAGATTGGAATCATTATGGGTTCCATTCAAGAAAAGAACAGTAAATCTCGTTATAAAGTCCTTATCACACTTTCCTGCTCTAATAATAGAATGGTGAATATCGCTTGTTGAATTCAAAAAGTCAGGCATTACGACATTTAAAACACAGGAGAAGTCTTTTGCAATATTTACAAAACTCTCCCCTATTATCATTTTTTTAAGTTCAACGAGTATTCTCTCTACCGAAACGTTTTCAAGTAAATGAGCATTATTAATAATGCTTTTAGACGTTTCATTTTCAATGGTAAAATTAAGGGTTGAAGCAAATCTTAATCCTCTTAAAATCCGTAAAGCATCTTCATTAAAACGAATTTCAGGATCACCAACCGAACGGATAACTTTGTTTGTTATATCATCAACGCCACCAAACACATCAATAAGTCCAGTCTGAGGATTATATGCAAGGGCATTAACGGTAAAATCTCTGCGAGACAGATCTAATTTAACATTATCGACAAAGGTAACGTTTTCAGGGTGTCTGTTATCTTTATATTCACCATCGGTACGGTAAGTAGTAACCTCAACCTGTCTGCCTGTATCTGTAAAGACGGTAATTGTACCGTGTTTAATACCAATATCTAATGTCTTTCTATTCTGAAAAACACGTTGAATTTCATCAGGCATTGCAGAGGTGGTTATGTCATAATCATTTGGAATATTCCCCATAATTGTATCACGAACACAACCACCAACTAAATAAGCGTTATATCCATTATTATTTAGTTCGTTAAGTATTAAGTTCACATCATCGGGAATAAACAAAGCAAAACAAAACCTTTCAAATTACTATTTTATCAACCTTTTAACAACCGTTTCTGCAAGTAACAAACCTGCCGCAGCAGGTACAAATATCATACTTGACGGTACTCTTCTACCCTCTTCATCAAAGGTGCATTCCTTTGGCAATTCTTCGGAATACACAACGTCTAAACTGTCAATATTTTCATCCCTTAATCTCTTTCGCATAACCTTGCAAAGTGGACATACCGACGTATTGAAAATATCAGCAATTTTTAGGTCAGAAATATTAAGTTTATTACCCGTTCCCATTGAAGATATTATTGGAATATTTAATTTTTTTGCCGTTTTAATAAGATAAATTTTCGCATTTACATCATCAATAGCGTCGATAATATAATCACAACCGATAAATAAATCTTCAGGTGTGGTTTCACTAATCCTTTCGGATATTATGTCAACCTTTAAATCAGGATTTATATCTAAAATCCGTTCTTTTACAACCTGAACCTTATTCTTTTCAATGGTTGAATTTAGAGCTGGAAGTTGACGGTTAATGTTTGAAGGTGATATAACGTCGCAATCGGCAATCACAAGAGAACCCACACCGCTACGGGCAAGGGCTTCTGCTGAATAGGATCCAACGCCACCCAAGCCAATAACTGCAACCTTCGATTTTTGCAGTTTCTCAAGAGCGTTTTCTCCAATTAAACCAATTGTTCTGTCAAATTGTCCCTTCATAAATTCACCTTCATATTATATTAGGGATAACTGTTCGGTATCGGCTTGTTTTATGCTGCCTGCAGCGGGTAAAGTCTTTGAGCGATATCGATAGGGTTTGTTGAACATTCCCTCTTTATATACGGATACGCCAATAAGACGATGTCCCTTCTTTTGAGTCATTACAGCAACACCTTGAGTGTTTTTGGTGGTCTTTGCGGCAAGTACGGCGGAATTCACAAGCAGCATTCTGCCGTTTGAAGATTCCATTACAAATTCACATTCTTCAGGAGCATAAAGCATTGTTGTTAAGGGCATCTTTTCACAATAAGCAGATATAAGTTTCTTACGGTTGTTTTTGGTATAATATGCCTTCATATCCACCTTGGCAACCTTTCCGTTTTCAAAGAAAAAGAGCATATTACCCTTATAATCATCCACAAGAGCCATATAAATAGCCCTTTCACCCTCATCCATTTCAAGTTTAGAGGGAACGTAATCACCTAAATTGCTTATTTTTGTATCATCAAAGAAGGATACCTTTGTTTTATATACTTGATGTTTATCAGTGAAGAATAAAAGTTCCTTACGGTTTGTTGTTTCAAAGGTTTCATATATCTCGTCATTCTCTTTGAGTTTTTGTTCATTACTCATTCTGAGAGATTGAGGAGTGACCTTCTTAAAATATCCCTCTTTAGTAAAGAAGATATGAACAGGATAATCGGGAACTTCCTCTTCTGCTACATATTCTTGCTCATCAACAGGAGAAATTATCTTGGTCAAGCGTTCTTTTCCGTATTTTTCGGCAACTCCTTCAAGCTCTTTTACAATAATGCCCTTGATTTTGGCTTTACTGTTAAGGATACCTTCAAGTCGATCCTTTTCTTTTTCTAAATCTTCAACATCTTTTAATCTGTTGAGAATATACTCTCTGTTAAGATGACGGAGTTTGATTTCAGCAACGTAGTTTGCTTGAATTTCATCAATGCCGAAACCTATCATCAAATTAGGAACAACGTCTGATTCTGCTTCGGTTTCACGGACAATTCTAACAGCTTTGTCAATATCTAAAAGTATTTTCGAAAGACCTTTTAAAAGATGCAATTTTTCTGATGTTTTGGTGAAATCATAAAACACTCTTGCACGGACACATTCCATACGGAAAGCAATCCATTCTTCAAGAATTTCACCAACACCCATTACCTTGGGCACAGTGCCGATAAGCACGTTAAAGTTACAAGAAAAACTATCTTCAAGGGATGTAAGTTTATAAAGTTTTGCCATAAACTTATCGGGATCAATTCCGCGTTTTAGGTCAATAGCAATACTCATACCATTGATATCGGTTTCATCACGGATATCGTTAATTTCGGTAATTTTCTTGAGTTTAACAAGATCGATGACCTTTTCAATGACCTGTTCGCAAGAAGTTGTGGGAGGAATTTCGACAATTTCAATGCAGTTGTTTGCCTTATCGTATTTATAGGTTGCTCTGACCTTAAAACTGCCTCTACCTGTATTATAAATATTTTCAATATCTTCCCTTTTATAAATAAGATTACCACCACCAGGGAAATCGGGGGCAAGTAGGGTTTCACAAATATCGTGTTCCGGGTTTCTTATAAGACCAATAGTAGTATCACATACTTCTTTAAGGTTAAAAGGACAAATATTACTTGCCATACCAACAGCAATACCAACGTTGGCATTAACAAGAATTGAGGGGAAGGTTACAGGGAACAAAGTAGGTTCTTTGAGGGTGGCATCATAGTTATCTACAAAGGTAACTGTATCTTTATTAATATCCTTAAAAAGTTCTTCTGCAAAGGCGTCAAGTTTTGCCTCGGTATAACGGGATGCAGATGCCTGCATATCTCTTGAATACGCCTTACCGAAGTTACCCTTTGAATCAACGTATGGATGAAGAAGTGCCTCGTTTGCTCTTGTTAAGCGAACAAGTGTATCGTAAATAGCAGCATCACCGTGGGGATTAAGTTTCATAGTTTGTCCTACGATGTTGGCTGATTTTGTCTTATTGCCCTTTAAAAGTCCCATTGTATACATAGTATAAAGGAGTTTACGATGGGCAGGTTTAAACCCGTCTATTTCAGGGATAGCACGGGATATAATTACGCTCATTGCATAGGGCATATAGTTGGTTTTTAATGTATCTGAAATAGGTTGTTCAGCAACAAGACCCGAACCGATAATTGAGGCATTTGCCTCTTCGGGGGTAAGTATCGCCTTTTTAACTACCTCTTTTTTCTTTTTAGCCATTTGAAAATTCCTTTCAAATTAAGTATTTTGAATAGAATAATGGATTACTGTACATCCGCCATATCGATATAAAGATGACCGTTATCGGCAATATATTGCTTTCTTCCTGAAAGGTTATCACCGAGGAGAAGATCAAATATTTCTGACGTGAGTTTTGCATCTTCGGGCATTATTTTAATGAGTCGGCGGGTAGCGGGATTCATGGTTGTTAAGTTCATCATACCCGGTTCGTTTTCACCAAGTCCTTTTGAACGTTGAAGTGTATATTTTGCATTACCTAAGGTTGCCAAAATATCGGTTTTTTCCTTTTCGGAATATGCAAAATAGGTGTGTCCCTTAGATTCAATTTCAAAAAGCGGTGTTTCTGCAATATAAACCATCCCCTCCTCAATAAGCTGAGGGGTAAGTCGATATAACATTGTAAGGATAAGGGTTCTTATTTGGAATCCATCAACGTCAGCATCGGTACAAATAATAATCTTATTCCATTGTAACTTTGACAAATCAAAGGTAGAGAGATTTTTATTTGCTTTAGAGTTAACCTCAACACCGCATCCCATAACTTTAATAAGGTCGGTGATAATTTCACTTTTGAATATCTTATTGTATTCCGCCTTAAGACAGTTGAGAATTTTACCTCTTACCGGCATAATTGCTTGGAATTCTGCATCACGAGCAAGTTTACAAGCACCTAGTGCCGAATCACCCTCAACTATGAAAAGTTCTCGTTTCTCAACATCTCTGGAACGGCAGTCAACAAATTTTGCAACCTTATTTGCCAAATCCGCTTTTTGTTGCAATGTCTTTTTAATGTTAAGGCGTTCTTTTTCTGATTTTTCGCGGGAACGTTTATTTATAAGAACCTGTTCGGCGATTTTTTCTGCATCTGCCCTGTTTTCAATAAAATAAATTTCTAATTGTTTCTTGAAGAAATCAGCTGTTGCAGTCTGAATAAATGCATTTGTAATAGATTTTTTGGTCTGATTTTCAAAAGATGTAATGGTGGAAAAGGAAGATACAACCAAAGCAAGACATTCTTCAATATCCTGGAATGAAATTCTGCTCTCCCCTTTTTGATATTTGTTATTTTCTCTCAAATAGGAGTCAATTTGGCTAAGCAAAGCGGATTTTGCACCCTTGTCGGAAGTACCGCCGTGTTCAAGCCAACTTGAGTTATGATACAATTCTTTAATTGTGTTTGTTGTAGAAAAAGCAAGAGCAGCTTTGATTTTGAAATTATATTCAGGAAGATCAGGCCTGTCGCGACCGACATATTCACCCGACCAACAGGAAATTTGGGTAAACGCTTTATCGGCAACCAGTTCGGTAAGATAATCTTTAATACCATTTTCATAATAATATTCGGTGGTGTTAAAACTTCTGCCCTCTTGTTCTCTGAAAATAAATTTTATGCCTTCGTTTACAACCGATTGACGAAGAAGCATATCTTCAAAGTACTCTTTGGGTATATTTATATCGGTAAAAACCTTATTATCGGGCTTCCAACGGATTTTTGAACCGGTTTGTCGGCCGGAATATTCTTCGGTTTTAAGACCGCCAACGCATTCTCCCTCTTCAAAATGGAGGGAATATTTTTTACCATCTCTCTTAATCTCGACGTCCATATATTCGGAAGCGTATTGGGTAGAACAAAGTCCGAGTCCGTTAAGACCTAAAGAATATTTGTAACTATCTCCATCCCCTTTTTCGTACTTACCGCCTGCATAGAGCTCACAAAAAAGAAGTTCCCAGTTATATTTACCTTCGTTTGGATTATAGTCAACGGGAATACCACGACCAAAATCTTCAACCTCAATAGAACCATCGGAATAATGGGTAACGTTTATCTTGTCACCATAACCTTCCCTGGCTTCGTCAATAGAGTTAGATATTATTTCAAATACCGATTGTTCGCAACCCTCTAAACCGTCAGAACCAAAAATAACGCCGGGACGTAAGCGAACACGGTCAGCACCTTTTAATGACTTAATACTTTCGTTTGTGTAGTCATTGTTTTTTCCCATATCTACACTTCTTTCATTATAATCTTTGGAAATTATACCACATATTGTGATTTTGTCAAGTGCTATAAGTGTCCCGTTTATGGGACTGTAAATATACAAATCTCCAAAAAAACTTAAAATAAAGTTGTAAAAAGTTGAAAATAGTACTTTTATTCTACGAAAAAATATGATATTATATACTATAAGTGTAAATGTATCTTTTGAAAGGCGTTGATCCTTATGAAATATGTTATTCTTTTGTGCGACGGTATGGCCGATTATCCCATAGAATCTTTAGGTAATAAGACTCCCTTGGAGGTTGCCGATACCCCCAATATGGATATGCTTTGTAAAAACGCAGAGATTGGTCTTGTTAAAACCGTTCCCGATGGTATGTCCCCCGGTAGTGACGTTGCCAATCTCTCTGTTATGGGATATGATCCTAAAGAATTTTACACAGGACGTTCTCCCCTTGAAGCAGCAAATATGGGTATTGAACTAAATCCGGAAGATATGACCCTTCGTTGCAACCTGGTAACCCTTTCTGATGAAGATAATTTCGAAGACAAAACAATGGTTGACTATTGTGCCGGTGATATTTCCACCGAAGAAGCAGCCGAGATAATCAAAACAGTTAACGAACATTTTGGCAAAGATGGTCTTGAATTCTATCCCGGTGTAAGTTACAGACATTGTTTGGTCGTTAGAAACTGCAAAAATGAATTGGGAGATTTCACTCCTCCCCATGATATTAGCAAAAGGGTTATTAAAGGATATATAAACCCCGATGTTAATGCAGAAAAACTTATTGATATTATGATTAAAAGCGGTGATTTACTTAAAAATCATCCCGTTAACATTAAACGTATTGCAGAGGGCAAAAAACCTGCAACAAACGTTTGGTTCTGGGGTCCAGGTAGAAAACCCGCCCTTAAAAACTTTCTTGAAAAAACAGGCCTTAAAGGCGGCGTTGTATCGGCAGTTGACCTTATTAAAGGTATCGGTCGTTGTGCAGAAATGCAGGTTGCCGAAGTTAAAGGTGCTACCGGATATATCGATACCGATTTTGAAGGAAAAATGAATGCCGCAGTCGAAATGCTTAAAAATGGTTGCGACTATGTGTATATCCACGTAGAAGCTCCCGATGAATGTGGTCACAGAGGCGAATGCGAAAACAAAATAAAGGCCATCGAATACATCGATTCAAGACTTTTAGCTCCTTTGCTTGATTATCTTAATATTTTAGATGATTTCGCTATTGCCATTTTGCCCGATCATCCCACTCCCCTTTCTACTATGACCCATTGCGGAGATCCTGTTCCTTATATTATCTATAAAAAGAGCAATCCTCAAAACGGTGCTAATGTTTTTAACGAGAAAAACGCTACCGATTCCGGTATTTATATTGAAGAGGGACACAATCTCATTAGTCGTATGATGAATTTATAATTTTTGCGGAGGAATTATAAAATGTTTAAGCAAGGATTTGACAACGATCTTTATATTCAAAAACAAAAATGGTATATAAATGAACGTATCAAAAAATTTGATAACAAACTATACTTAGAGTTTGGCGGAAAACTTTTTGATGACTATCACGCCGCAAGAGTTTTACCCGGATTTGATGTAAACGGAAAGGTTAGACTTCTCCGTGAATTTAACGATCAAGCCGAGGTAATTTTTTGCATAAATGCCGCAGATATCGAAAAGAAGAAAATTCGTGCTGATTTTGGAATTACATACGATATGGATGTTTTACGTCTTATTGACCATCTCCGCAGTATGGATATTTTTGTGAACAGCGTTGTAATTACCCAGTTTTCAGGACAACCCTCCGCCGAATTATTCAAGAAAAAATTGGAACTTCGCGGTGAAAAGGTTTATATTCACAATCCTATTAAAGGTTATCCTTTGGACGTTGAAAGAATTGTTAGCGATGACGGATACGGTTCTAACGCATATATCGAAACAACCCGTCCTTTGGTCGTTGTTACAGCCCCCGGCCCATCAAGCGGGAAACTTGCCACCTGTCTTTCTCAACTTTATCATGAACATAAACGTGGTGTTATGGCGGGTTACGCCAAATTTGAGACCTTTCCCATTTGGAACATCCCCCTTAAACATCCTGTAAACATTGCCTATGAACCCGCCACTGCTGATTTAAGAGACGTTAATATGATCGACCCTTGGCATCTTGAAGCTTATGGTGAAAAAAGCGTAAACTATAATCGTGATATTGAAGTGTTCCCCGTTGTAAAGAATATTTTAACTAAAATTACCGGTCAACAAGACATATATCAATCTCCTACCGATATGGGAGTAAATATGGCGGGATACGGTATTGCTGATGATGAGATTGTTCAAGAAGCGGCAAAACAAGAAATTATTCGTCGTTACTTCAAGAGCAGATGCGAATATAAAATCGGTCGTGGCGAACCTGAAACCACAAGCAGGATTGAATCTCTTATGAATGAGTTGAAACTGTCTGTAAACGACCGTGTTGTAGTTGCCCCCGCACTCAAAAAAGCGGAAGAATGCAATTGTCATTCTATGGCTCTTGAACTCCCCGATGGTAGAATCGTAACCGGAAGAAATACCGATCTGCTTTCGGCTGCAGGTGCCTTAATTCTTAACTCTATTAAGGCATTAGCAGGAATTGATGATGATGTATTACTTATGTCGCCTACCGTTTTGGAACCCATTTTAGAGATGAAAAACAAGGTTTTAGGTCTAAAGCAAGAAGCCCTTACCCTTTCAGAAGTGTTAACCGCTTTAAGTATTTGTGCAGGAACGAATGATGTTGCAAAACGAGCATATTCATTTATATCTGAACTCAAAAACTGCGAAGCACATTCAAGTGTTATTCTTCCTGCTACTGATGATGAAGATCTCAGATGTCTTGGAATAAACGTAACCTGCGAAGCAGAGTTTGCATCAAATAATCTCTATTTTAACTAACAATAAAAAATCTCTATCAGGCAAACGCTTGATAGAGATTTTTATTTTACAATTATTTATGATATTACTTCGTACATTTCTTTTGCATTTTCTTTACCAACCATTTCGGTAATGGATAACACCTTAACGGTAACAGGATTTTTTCCCATACTAATGGTCATAACATCGCCTACTTTTACGTCGTATGATGCTTTAACCACTCTGCCATTAACCTCAATTCGACCGTTATCACAGGCCTCGTTGGCAACTGTACGACGTTTTATTATTCTTGAAACTTTCAAATATTTATCTAATCTCATATTAACCTCGTTATTCATCAGCGGAAAATCCCGAATCAAGTCCTAATATATCGTTACTTTCGCCGCTATCCAACAATTCAACACCTTTAAGTTTCTTTTGAATGATAGAATTTCTGTGGGCCGCTTCACCAATTGTATTTCCTGCTTCTTCTATCTTCTTACCTGCTTTGGCAAGTAATACACCAAAGTTCTCGTATTGTGATTTAGCAGCACCAAGCACCTTCCATACTTCGGATGCACGTTTATCAATAGCGATGGTACGGAATCCCATTCTTAAGGTGTTTAGAAATGCGGTT
>JAZQJN010000053.1:0-8025 GCA_045541655.1 Acutalibacteraceae bacterium | reverse complement strand
TGCAATAACTTCTGCACCTACTGTGTCGTGCCATACGTAAGGGGTAGAGAAAGAAGCCGTCTGCCTAAGGATATTATTGCTGAAGCCAAGGATATGGTGGCGAAAGGTTTTAAAGAGATAACCTTGCTTGGACAGAACGTTAATTCCTATGGCAAGACGTTGGACAACCCTATGACCTTTGCACAACTTCTCAGAGAGTTAAACAAGATAGAGGGTGAATTTATCCTTCGTTTTATGACATCCCACCCAAAAGATTGCAGTTTGGAACTTTTAGAGGCAATAAGGGACTGCGAAAAGGTGGAACGTCATCTGCATCTGCCCTTCCAGTCGGGGAACAACAGGGTGCTTAAAGAGATGAACAGGGGATACACAAGGGAACATTATCTGTCCCTTATAGAAAAGGCAAAGGAACTTATCCCCGATTTAACGCTGACAAGCGACGTTATAGTCGGTTTCCCCGGAGAGACCGAGGAGGAGTTTGAAGACACCTTATCGCTGGTCAAAGAGGTGGAATACTCCGCCCTTTTTACCTTCATTTTTTCTCCCAGAGAGGGAACAAAGGCATCTAAAATGGAAGACCCCGTTCCCTACGAAGAAAAATCCCGATGGTTTACAAAACTCCTTCGGGCACAGGAGGATATATCCGAAAAACACAACAAGGCACAGATGGGAAAAATCCTTCACGTGCTTTGCGAAGAGATAAATGACGGTATAATCACAGGTCGTACAAGCAACAATATAGCGGTGGAGTTCGAGGGTAGCGAAGATTTACTCAACACCTTTACAGACGTCGAAATTGTGAAGTACGGCAGAGCTTCCCTTAAGGGAAAAATTAAAAGGTAAATCAGAAACAATTACTTGTTTCTCAAAATAAAAAATATTTTAAAAAAGGAAGTATTAAAAATGGATGTTATTAAAATTGCCAGAGAATTAGGAGCAGCAATTCAAAAGGAAGAGGCATACAAAAAGTATCACGAAGCCCGTCTTGCTAACGAAAAGGATGACGAACTTAACGATAAAATCGGCGAGTTTAACCTTGCTCGTATGTCCCTCACCAACGAACTTCAAAAACCCGAAGCCGAAAGAAGCCAAAGCAAAATCGAAACCCTTAACAATCAACTTCAAGAACTTTACACCGAAGTTATGTCCAACGAAAATATGCAAAACTTCAACGCAGCAAAACAAGAAATGGATATGCTCACCAACCAAATCACCGGCATTATCGCTATGTGCATTGAGGGCGAAGACCCCGAAACCTGTGACCCCATTCAGGCATCTTGCACAGGTAGTTGCGAATCCTGCAGTGGATGTCATTAGTAATCTCCACCCTTTTGGGTTGGATGAAATTTTTGGACTGTTTTGAAAGTTAGTGTAGGGCAGGGGCTTGCTCCTGCCGCCAATTTCACGATAAACTAACGGTGGGAGCAGAGCCCCCACCCTACGATATGCTTATAAATTTGTTAAATGTCAAGGGGTGAAATCATGGCTGTCAAGAATGAGTTGTCGCCAATGATGAAGCAATACAAGGCAATAAAAGAACAAAATCCCGACTCGTTGCTCTTCTTCCGTTTGGGAGATTTTTATGAAATGTTTTTTGAGGATGCCGAAACTGCATCCAAGGAACTGGGACTTACCCTTACGGGAAGAGATTGCGGTTTGGAAGAAAGAGCCCCTATGTGCGGAGTTCCCTTCCACAGTTGCGAAACCTATATTGCCAAACTTGTTAAAAAAGGATATAAAGTGGCTATATGCGAACAAACCGAAGACCCTGCCAAGGCAAAGGGTCTGGTTTCCCGTGAGATTATCCGCATTATCACCCCCGGTACCGTTACCGACGGTAATATGTTAGACAGCGATACAAACAACTTTATCTGTTCTGTTTATAAAAATAAAAATATTTTTGCCCTTGCCTTTGCCGACAGTTCCACAGGTGAACTCAGCCACATTGTGTATGAGGGCAAGAATGCACTTTATCAGGCAGAAAACGAGATTTATAAATATTCTCCTGCCGAAATTCTGCTTAATAAAGATGCTTTTGACAGTGAACTCACAGGATACATAAAGGCAAAACTTTCCTGCGTTTTTGAGGTTATAGATAATCATTATTACGATGATGATATATCATTTTCTGCCGTTGTCCGCCAATTTGGAGAGGACGTTACAAAGGGCAACTTCACAAAGGGTTCAGAGGGCGTAAAGTGCGTTGGCGGATTGCTTGATTACCTCAAAAATATGCGACTTAACGACCTTCGCAGTATTAGAAATATAAACTTCTACGATAACGTGGAATATATGCATCTTGATGCCGCTGCCCACAGAAATCTTGAACTTTTTTCTACCCTTCGCAGTGGCGAAAATAAGGGCTCCCTTTTCTGGGTGCTTGACCGTACCTGCACCCCAATGGGTAAACGACTTCTCCGTTTGTGGTTATCAAGACCCCTTACCTCGGTGGCTCCCATTTTACGAAGACAGGGTGCCGTGGGCGAACTTTACAACAATTCCTATCTTTCTGCCGAACTTTCCGACAAGATGGAAAGGGTATATGACGTGGAACGTCTTATGACCAGAGCCCTCTACGGCTCGGCAAACGCTCCCGACCTTTTATCTTTATCGGTATCCCTTTCCCACATCGCTCAGGTTAAGGCACTGCTCGGGGATGTTAAATCCCCCCTGCTTCGTGAGATTTTTGATGATTTGGATGAAATGACCGACATCCGCTCCCTTATTGATGCATCCATAAATGATGATAATCCCCCCACCCATCTTCGTGACGGTGGCATTATCAAGGTGGGATATAATTCCGAACTTGATATTTTAAGGGACGATATGAACGGCGGACACGGACTTATCCTTGCCATTGAGCAAAAAGAAAAGGAACAAACAGGAATTAAAAATCTCAAGGTCAAATACAACAAGGTATTTGGATATTACATCGAGGTTACCAATTCCTACAAAGATTTGGTGCCCGAACATTACATAAGAAAACAAACCACCACCAACTCCGAACGATACATCACCGAAGAACTCAAAAATCTTGAGAGCAGAGTTTTAGGTGCAAAAGACCGTTCGGTACAGATGGAGTATGAAATATTCTGTGCTATTCGTGAAGAGGTGGCTAAAAATCATTCGAGAATAGCAAAATCCGCCGAGGCAATAGCAAAACTTGACGTGCTTTGTGCCTTTGGCGAGGTGGCAAGACGTAACGGATATATTTGTCCCGAAATTGCCACCGATGGTGAAATAAGGGTTAAGAGCGGCCGTCATCCCGTTGTTGAAACCGTGCTTTCAAATCCCTTTGTTCCCAACGATATTCTGCTAAACCAAAAGGAATACCGCTGTGCCGTTATCACAGGCCCCAATATGGCGGGTAAATCCACCTATATGAGAATGACCGCCCTTATATCCATTATGGCACAAATGGGATGTTTCGTTCCCGCCGAGGAGGCGAAGGTCAGCATTGTTGACGGAGTTTACACCCGTGTTGGTGCCTCGGATGACCTTTATTCAGGACAGTCAACAT
Source organism: Acutalibacteraceae bacterium (assembly GCA_045541655.1). Classification (GTDB taxonomy): domain Bacteria; phylum Bacillota; class Clostridia; order Oscillospirales; family Acutalibacteraceae; genus UMGS1484. The sequence goes on along the minus strand of JAZQJN010000053.1, from coordinate 4,505 downwards.
TTATGGTGGAAATGTCAGAGGTTACCACCATTCTCAAGAATGCCACCAAAAACAGTTTGCTTATCCTTGATGAGATAGGCAGAGGCACCTCTACCTACGACGGTGTATCTATTGCAGGAGCGGTGCTTGAATATATCGCCTCTGAAAAATTAGGTGCAAAAACCCTGTTCGCCACCCATTATCACGAACTGACCGAAATGGAAGGTCGGATTAAGGGTGTGAATAACTATCATATTGCGGTTAAAAAGCGTGGGGATGATATTACCTTCCTCCGCCGAATTTGCAAGGGTGTTGCCGAAGGCAGTTACGGTATTGAGGTTGCCGCTTTGGCAGGTGTACCCTCCGTGGTTGTGCAAAGGGCAAAGGAAATTTTAGCACAACTCACCCTTGATGCCCCCGTACAAAATACTCCCAAAATGGTAGCCCCCGCCCATAATACCAATATGGGTCAGATGTCTTTACTTAATGACGCTTCCCCCGTTATTGAGCGTCTTAAAAAGATTGACATAAACACCCTTACCCCCATTGAGGCACTTATGGAACTCGGGGAACTTGCCAAAATGGTTGATTAAAACATTTTAAAAAAAGACAAAAAGTTTTTTATTTTGAAAGAAGGTGCAAACACCGTGAACAGTATTATAAATATTCTTGATAAAGCCACCGCCGAACTTATCGCCGCAGGTGAAGTGGTAGAGCGTCCTTCCTCGGTGGTTAAGGAACTTGTAGAAAACTCCATCGATGCCGGAGCAAAAAAGATTCTGGTTGAGATTAAAAACGGTGGCACCACCTATATCCGCGTTACCGATAACGGATGCGGTATATCAAGAGAAGACGTTAAAAAGGCATTCCTTCGCCACGCCACAAGCAAGATAAAAACTGGGGATGACCTTAACGCTATCTATTCCTTAGGATTCAGAGGCGAGGCACTTGCCTCTATCTCAATGGTATCAAGGGTAGAACTTCTCACAAAACGCCCCCAGGATGAAATAGGCACCCTTTATAAAATTGAGGGGGGAGAGGAAGTTTTCATTGATGATGCAGGTTGCCCCGACGGCACCACCTTCGTTATAAACGACCTTTTCTACAACGTTCCCGCCCGAATGAAGTTCCTTAAAAGGGATGTAAGCGAGGGCAATAACGTTGCCGATATTGTGGAACGGCTTGCCCTTTCCCACCCCGAAATATCCTTCAGGATGTTAAGGGACGGCAAAGAAACTCTATTCACTTCGGGAGATGGAGATTTACTATCCGCCATTCGCGGTGTGCTTGGCAAGGTTTTTGCCACCCGACTTCTCCCCGTCGATTATGAAAGGGAGGGTATCCGCGTTTCGGGCTATATTTCATCCCCCTTCGACAGTCGCAAAAGCAGAAGTATGCAGATATTCTTTGTAAACGGTCGTTACGTTAAATCTGCCACCGCTTCGGCAGGTATCACAAAGGCATACGAAAACTGTATGGCATCGGGCAGATATCCCGCCTGCGTACTAAATATCGACTTCCCCGCAGAATGTTCCGACGTTAACGTGCATCCCGCCAAAACCGAGATAAGATTTATTGATGAACGTCCCATTTTTGAGGCAATATATTTCGGTGCAAAGGGTGTAATTGAACGTTCAAACGTTCGTCCCGAACTTACCATAAATCAAGGCATTGGCAGAAGCCATCCCTTTATGAAGGCGGAAAGTCCTTTAGAGGTCAAGAAAAAATTAGAACAACAAAAACTGACCTTCGTTCCGAAAGAGGATGAAAAATTCAACAAAGAATTTGAGGGTACCCCCGACCAGAAACCCACTGCCGATACCCCCAAACGCACCACCGAAGAAAGGGAAAATTTAGGCAAATATGCTGTGGAAGAACCCCTGCCCGAATATAATCCCCATGCAGCGAGTGAAATGAAGCGGGACGATACCTTCCCCGAACAAACCGAGGAAAGAATAGATAAAATCCGCAACACCCCCATTGATGAATACTATAAAAATTCCCGCCAAAAGGTGGAATTTGAACTAAGAGAATCCCAAAAAGAAAATGTTAAACCGACAAGTTTTGTTGATATAGATATTGTGGTGGACGAGGATGTAAAATCCGAAAACATTCCAGAAAAAGAGAAAAACACAAGACTTACATCCTCTGATATGGTCGCAACTAATTGCGACCAGGGAACAGACATCAGTCCTGTGTTCAATAAAAAAATACCACAAACCAACGAAACTGTCAACAATGAAAGACAAAGCGAAGAAGAAAATTCTATTGAAAAGGTTATCCCTCCCATTAAGGTTGTGGGCGAACTTTTCAACACCTACGTTATGGTAGAGGTGGGTGAAAAGGTGCTGCTAATAGATAAACACGCCGCCCACGAACGAATTTTATATGAACGCCTTTTAGAAACCCGAGGGGATGAACCTGCACAGTACATATTACCCCTTCAAATATCCCTTACCAAAGCCGAACACGCCCTGATGCTTGAGAATGCAGATACCCTTTCTAAAATGGGCATCGAGGTGGAGGATTTCGGCGGCGGAAATCTGGTGGTAAGGTCGGTACCTATGCTAAGTGAGCCCACCGACGTCAAGAGCATTGTGGAAGAAATCGCCGAAAGTTTGAGCGAGGGATGTTATCTCCCCGACGATGCCAACAAAAAGCGTATATTCCATTCTATTGCCTGTCGTGCCGCAGTAAAGGCGGGGGATGAGGTAAGTGAAAAGGATATTCTTACCCTGGCAAGGGCAATTATTTCGGATAATTCCCTTAAAACCTGTCCCCACGGACGTCCCGTGGCAATATGGATAACAAAATATCAACTTGAAAAACAGTTTGGCAGAATAGGATAAAACTTATGTCAGAAAAAACAAAAATTTGCGTTGTTATAGGGCCTACCGCATCGGGCAAAACCGCCCTTGGTGTAGAGATATGCAAGAAGTTTAACGGTGAGGTTATATCCTGCGACTCAATGCAGATTTACAAAGGACTTCCCATTGCCACCGCCGTTCCCACTTTGGAGGAACGAGAGGGCATACCCCACCACCTTATGGAGTTTTTAGAGATAAATCAAAACTTTTCGGTGGCGGATTACGTGTCCCTTGCCAAAGAAAAGATTGAAAATATTAAAAGCAGAGGCAAACTCCCCGTATTCGTGGGCGGAACGGGACTTTATATTTCATCCCTTTTAGATAACGTGAAGTTTGCACCGCAACAGTTTGATGAAAATATCCGTAAAGGACTAAATGAGCGGATAAAAACCGAAGGATGCGAAAAACTTTACGAAGAACTTAAAGCAATCGACCCCGAAACCGCCGAAAAAATCCACGTGAACGATGCCCTTCGTATAACAAGGGCGTTGGAGATTTATCTCTTAACGGGAGAAACCAAAACCGAGCAGGTTAAACGCTCAAAGGAGGAGCCCTCTCCATATGACCCCTGTGTTATCGGTCTTAACTTTGAAAACAGAGATATTCTGTATGACCGCATCAACCGCCGTGTGGATATTATGATGGAAAGCGGTATGCTGGAGGAGGTTAAATCGGTTTACGGGAAGTATGGCGATGAGGTATCTGTTGCCGCCATTGGATATAAAGAGTTTATCCCCTATCTAAAGGGTGAAGACACTATTGAAAACTGCATCGAAAACGTAAAGCAGGAATCCCGCCGATACGCCAAAAGGCAACTGACCTGGTTCAGAAGGGATAGCAGGGTTAATTGGATTTATCCCGACACCTTTGAGGAAAATGTCGAATACAGTCGCACGAAAGTTATAGAAAAAGCAATAGAAATAATGGAAAATTTTGGAAATTAGTGATATAATTACTCCACGGATGGGTTGTCCATACCTGTTCCGAAAAAATTATAGGGGTTCAAACTCCAATCCAAATTCGCCTTTGCAAAACAAACTTTGGATTAGAGATTGCACCCCCAAAAAAAGGAGTAAAAAATTATGTCACAACAAATGAATTTACAGGATGCATTCCTGAACCAAGCGAGGAAACAAAACATAACAGTAACGGTATTTTTAACCAATGGTTTTCAGTTCAAAGGAACGGTAACGGGGTTCGATAACTTCACCATCGTTCTAAACAACGAGGGACGGCAAAATATCGTATATAAACACGCCGTTTCTACCATTGTCCCCTTTCAAAGGGTACAGTTGCTTGACAATTCAACTGTATGCATTTAGGAATTTGAAAATCGGGGTGAATAAAGCAAACCTACCTTGCCTCAAAGACTGTAGGTGATATTGCTTTAGAAAATAAAACAACCCAATTTTTTCTCGTTCTTCCCTTTGAGGTCGAAGATTTTATAAAGAGAGGATTTTGGGTCAACCAAGGCATAAAGCACAGCAAATACTTTGTGTATTTGCGAGTATTTTAACGAAGGGTGAGCAAAAATCCGCCTTTATAAAACAAGGTAGGATTGCGATTTTCACCCCAAAGAAAAGGAGTGATAGTATGAGGGAGAGAGAGGAAAGAGATACATCAAGGTCAAGGACAACCTCAAAAACGGAAACAAAGAAT
>JAZQJN010000052.1:0-7211 GCA_045541655.1 Acutalibacteraceae bacterium | reverse complement strand
GACCTCCCCGCAGACCCTCTTAAAGCGTTGCAACGAAATCAAAAAGTTATCTTATATATAAGTCTATAGACAAGGAGAAATAAAAAATGGATCAGACAAAAGTCACCAACCAATACGACGAGTCCTCGATTCAGGTATTGGAAGGATTGGAGGCGGTGCGTAAGCGCCCCGGTATGTATATCGGTTCTACTTCCATTCGGGGCTTGCATCATCTGGTATATGAAATTGTGGATAACGCCATCGACGAAACCTTGGCGGGATACTGCACCCACATTGAGGTGGATATTTTAGAGGGAGATATTATCCGCGTAACCGACAACGGACGCGGTATTCCTACAGGTATTCATCCAAAACTGGGTATTCCTGCGGTATCGGTTGTATTTACCGTACTTCACGCCGGCGGTAAGTTTGGCGGAAGCGGATATAAAGTATCGGGAGGACTTCACGGTGTTGGTGCATCGGTTGTTAACGCCCTTTCTGAATGGCTTGAGGTTGAGGTAAAAGACGGTGAAAAAATCGTTACTCAACGTTTCCAACGTGGCGATGCGGTGAATGAACTTCACGAAATCGGCAAAACCACCGAAACGGGTACCACCATCACCTTTAAACCCGATGCCAAGATTTTTACCGACACCACCGTTTATAACTACGATACCCTGCTCACCCGACTTCGTGAACAGGCATTCCTGAACGCCGGGGTAAGAATTACCCTTTCCGACCGCCGTTCCGACGGAGAAAACCGTCAGGATTTACTCTATTTTGAGGGCGGTATCAAGAGTTACGTTGAGTTTATAGGTGAAAACATCAAACGTGATTCTCTTTTTGATAACGTTATTTATATCAACGCTGTGGATGGCGACTCCACGGCGGAAATTGCCCTGCGATATAATACCGGCTACGATACAAAGATAGTCAGTTTTGCGAATAATATCCATACCGTTGACGGCGGTACCCACGAAAACGCATTCAAGACTGCTCTTACCCGTGCCGTAAACAACTACGGACGTAAAATGAAAATTCTTAAAGATGCCGACTCAAACCTTAAGGGTGATGATATCCAGGAAGGTCTTGTGGCGGTTATCAGCGTTAAACTTACCGATGCCCAATTTGAGGGACAAACCAAGGCAAAACTGGGTAATACCTCAATGGGTACTTTGGTAAACAATCTGGTGTCGGATAAACTTTCATCCTTCCTTGAAGAAAATCCTGCCATCGGTAAACTTATTATGGCAAAGGCAATGGCGGCATCTAACGCCCGTGAGGCCGCCCAAAAGGCAAGGGATTTACAACGTAAAAATTCCAATTCCGGTAGAATGAAGATGCCGGATAAACTTACCGACTGTATATCTAAAAATCCCGAAGAAACCGAAATCTTTATCGTTGAGGGTGATAGTGCAGGCGGTTCTGCCGTTAAGGGCAGAGATTCCCGTACCCAGGCCATTCTTCCTCTTTGGGGTAAGATGCTGAACGTAGAAAAGGCAAGGGAAGACAAGGTTTTAGGTAACGAAAAACTTCTCCCCGTTATTATTGCTCTCGGCACAGGTATCGGTGAGAATTTCGATATTACAAAACTCCGTTATAACAAAATATTCATTATGGCCGATGCTGACGTTGACGGTTCCCACATCCGCACCCTTCTTCTTACCTTCTTCTTCAGATATATGCCGCAGCTTATTGAAAACGGAAATATCTATCTTGCCCAACCCCCTCTTTATAAGGTATCGAAGGGTAAGAAATTTATGTATGCCTTCACCGATGAAGAGCGAGATTTATATCTTGAACAACTTGGCGGCGGCGACGTTCAACGCTACAAAGGTCTTGGTGAAATGGACGGTAAACAACTTCGTGAAACCACCATGGATCCCAACTTCCGTATTGCCCTTCGCGTTCGTTTAGAGGATGCAATGGAAGCCGATAAGGTATTCTCGGTGCTTATGGGTGACGACGTTGAACCCCGTCGAGAATTTATTGAACAAAACGCAAAGTATGTTGATAACTTGGATATTTAGTTTCGAAATTTGAAAGGACTTATTTTGATATGGCTAAAACTGTAATATGCCCAAAATGTCTGGCAGAACAGGCAATCAGCCGAGATGACGAGGGCAAAATGAACTGTGTTTTTTGCGGTGAAGAATTAGAACTTCCCGAATACGAAGAGGGTGAAGGTCTTGATCCCGTAATTGAGGGTGATGAAAAAGAAAATTCCCGCATTGAGCCAATAGGTGAGCCAATAGAACTTACCTACGTTCTTAATCACGATGAGGTGGAGGATGCCTTATTTTCCTCGGGAAAAATATCCGAGAGAAAGATAATTCCCATCCTCGAAACTATCGGTTTAGGAATTGCCGCTATTATTCTCGGATTACCCCTTATTTTAGGACAATTTGGTCTTGTTGATGGATTTAAACAACCTGCATTTACCGACTGGCTTTTTGTTGTTCTTATGCTTGCCCTTATTCCCGTTGTCTGGATAATGCCTAAACGTACCAAAAAGAGCATTATCAAACGTTCCACCACCGGCAGCCGTCTGGATGTCAGCGTTTATGAAAACATTGCCACCATTGTTGTTAACGAGGATAAGAATGATGCCTGGGATTTGGAACTCGGTAAGGGATATCGTTTTATCGAAACCGAGATAATCTACATTTTTGTTTTAGATAACGGTCAGTTGCTTGTTATCCCCAAACGTGCCGTTGGCGATGGAGATATAGACACCCTCAAGACAAGAATTGAGATTAAAGAAGAAGAAAAACAAATCGAAGAATAAAAAAGGCCTCTGCCTCCCTTGCCTAAAGGGAGGGGGACCGCGTTAGCGGTGGAGGGATACCTTTATTACTACCAAACTTAATATAAAACACAATTTATTTATCCCCTCGCCACGCAAGCGTGGCCCTCTCCCCTTTAGGCAAGGGGCGCTGTTCCATAAATTGCAATGCTTGTGGTCTCGTTAAGAAACAAGTAATGTTTTAGTGGTAAAGGGGTATAATTAATAAATTTGAATTACTCCTCAAAAGAAAGAGTGATATAAAATGAATGAAAATATGGAAATTAAGGAAATGTCAAACGGTATGATGGCACCCGTTAGTGATGAGAATGACCGTTTACAAGACGTTGAACTTGTTGCCGAAATGCGAAAGGCATATCTTGCCTATTCTGTATCGGTACTTGTTGGCCGTGCTTTACCCGACGTTCGCGATGGTCTTAAACCTGTTCACCGTCGTATTTTATACACAATGTTTGAAAACGGACTTACCCCCGATAAGGCATACCGTAAATGTGCCGACACGGTAGGTTCGGTTCTCGGTAGATACCATCCCCACGGCGACGCATCGGTTTACGATGCTCTCGTTCGTATGGCTCAAGATTTCTCTATGAGATATATGATGGTTGACGGTCACGGTAACTTCGGTTCGGTTGACGGATATCCCGCCGCTGCTTACAGATACACCGAAGCCCGCCTTTCTAAAATATCCCTTGAGATGCTTCGCGATATCGACAAAGAAACGGTTGACTATATGCCCAACTACGACGACCGTCTTAAAGAGCCGGTAGCACTTCCCGCCCGTTTCCCCGCCCTCCTTGTAAACGGTTCGGTTGGTATTGCGGTTGGTATGGCAACCAATATTCCTCCCCACAATCTCGCCGAGGTTGTGGACGGTATGTGCTATCTTATCGACCATCCCGAAGCCGAGGTTGATGAACTTTGCGAATACATTAAGGGACCTGACTTCCCCACCGGCGGTATCATTATGGGATATTCGGGTATCCGTGCCGCCTACGCCACAGGTAAGGGTAAAATTACCCTTCGTGGTCGTGCCGAAATTGAGGAATATCACAATTCCTATCGCATTGTCATTACCGAAATTCCCTATATGGTAAATAAGAAGAACCTTGTTCTTTCCATTACCGAACTCGTTAAGGATAAACGCATTGAAGGTATTGACGATATCGTTGACTATTCATCCGATAAGGACGGTATGAGAATCGTTATCGACCTTAAATCCAATGCAAATCCACAGGTTGTGCTTAATCAGCTTTACAGTATGACACAACTCCAAACCACCTTCGGTGCAATTATGATTGCGGTTGTAAACGGTGAACCAAAACAACTTACCCTTAAAGAAATTCTTAATCACTATATCGCTCACCAATGCGACGTTATTGAGCGTCGTACCCGCTTTGAACTCAAAAAAGCAAGGGAAAGAGCCCACGTTTTGGATGCTCTTAAAACTGCCCTTGATTTTATTGATGAGGTTATCAAAATTATTCGTGCATCCAAGAGCATCCCCGACAGTAAGGCAGCCCTTGCCGAAAGATTTGGTTTTGATGATATCCAAACCACCGCTATCGTTCAAATGCCACTCGGACGTCTATCCGGTCTTGAAAAAATCAAGATTGAAGAAGAACTTGCCGAACTTAAACTCAAAATTGCCGATTATGAGGATATTCTTGCAAACGAAGGCCGTGTCCTTGCCCTCGTAAAAGAGGAAGCACTTAACATCCGCGACAGATTTGTGGATGAACGTCGCACCGAGATTACTCCCGTAAGCGGTGAGGTAGATATTGAAGCACTTATTCCCAAAGAGGAATGTGTTATCACCTTGTCAAATAAGGGATACGCAAAACGTCTCCCCAGCGATACCTATCATCTCCAACGCCGTGGCGGTAGAGGTATTACAGGTATGTCCAGCAAGGATGATGACTTCGCAACCTTTATGTTTACCACCAACTCCCACGATTATATTATGTTCTTCTCTAACTTTGGTAGGGTATATCGCCTTAAAGCATACGAAATCCCCGAAGCAGGCAGAACCGCCAAGGGTATGAATATAGTTAATATCCTTCCCCTTTCTGAAAATGAGAAGATAACCGCTATGATAAAAGTTCCCGAATTTGATGATACCAAGTATCTCTGTATGGTTACAAAACATGGTATCATCAAGAGAACACTTCTCAGTGCCTACAACACCTCCCGTAAGGGTGGTATTATCGCCATCGATCTGGATGAGGGTGATGAACTCCGTTGGGTTAAGATGACCAGTGGGGAAGATGACCTTCTTATCGCCACCAAAAAGGGTATGATTATCCGCTTTGCCGAAGAGGATGCCAGAGCCGTAGGTCGTACCGCAAGGGGTGTAAGAGCCATCAAACTTTCGGAAGAAAAGGGCGATGAAGTTGTGGGTATGGCTGTATGCAGTGAGGGTCAGGATCTCCTTACCGTTACCGAAAGCGGATACGGCCGTCGAAGCAGTTTCGATGATTATCGTGTTCAGTCCAGAGCAGGTAAGGGCGTTACCAACTACCGCACCGCATCCTATGGCGAGGTGGCAGGCATTACCGCTATTTCGGATGATGAAGACGTTATTATGATATCTGCAGGCGGTATAGTTATAAGAATTCCCGCCGATGGAATCAGTACCTTTGCCCGTCCTGCCAAGGGTGTCCGCGTTATGAGGGTAGGAGAGGGCGACAAGGTGGTAACCCTTGCCCGATCCATCCACGAAAACGAGGATGAGGAAGATGCCGAGGGCGAAGCAGGAGAGAACGCTCCCGAAAACGCCACCGAAGATGCTTCCGCAGAAGAATAATTTTTAAACCAAAAGGGCAGGTCATAACGACCTGCCCTTTAGTAAGTATTGAATATTTATCGTAGGGCGGGGACTTGCTCCCGCCGTTAGTTTTATATGTTTTTTGCGGAAGACCCCTCCACCTTGTATAAAACTATTTATTGAATAGTGTAAAAAATACCGTAACCGTTCGGGGAATACCATCACAAACACCGCTTATCCTGGCACCGCCAAGACTTATAAGTTCGTAAACCTCCACCGTATTAACAGGGCAACTGAATACCGTTACTCCGTCGCACATAACAATAAAATTCTCCTTATCGTAATCAATATACCCGTGTTTACCAATGATGGTCTCAACAGAATTTTCATCCCGTTCCGAAACGTATCGAATAGGTTTGCCCTTAATTCGGGCGAGAACCTTTTCACTTGCCGAGTATTTTGACTTGCGTTTGAATAGTCCCATTTAACATTTTCCTTACATTATAATATATAGGGATTTTATCATATAAATAATCGGCGTGTCAATATCAAACTTAAAAGATGTGAATATAATGAAATATCCGGATGAAAAAGGGGCAAAATAGTGGTTGACATAATGTGTAAACACAAGATACAGTATGCCAAAAAATTAGTTAAAATTTTTTCAAAAAAAGTGTAAAAAAACGCTTGACAAACCTTCTTTGCTTTGGTATTATAGCGGGGTCGCGTTTGAGCGACCTAAAAATTCAAGTGCTTTGAGCAAGTGGAATTGAGGGATTTGAGTTCTTCAAAAAAACTTGAAAAAAGTTTTAAAAAACTTAAAAAAAGTACTTGACAAAGGGAATTCTATGTGATAGAATGAACTTCCGACGTCGCGAAAGGGCGTCGAACGGACCTTGAAAATTAAACAACGATTTAGGAACCCGAGATTTTTTTGAGAAGTTTTAAAAAAGGAAAAACTACTCCTTAACCAGTAGAGATTAAATCTCAACGGAAAGAAAGTCGGTCTGAAGAAGACCGCATACGCAAAGCGTAAAAAGAGCAGAAACAAGCTCTAAGATTGATTATAGCAACTTCGGTTGTTTTAATACAAATTTTAGAGAGTTTGATCCTGGCTCAGGATGAACGCTGGCGGCGTGCTTAACACATGCAAGTCGAACGGAGATACTTAATTGAAGTTTTCGGATGGATTTTATTTATCTTAGTGGCGGACGGGTGAGTAACGCGTGAGGAACCTGCCTTTCAGAGGGGAATAACGTTCTGAAAAGAACGCTAATACCGCATAAAACAGCAAGACGGCATCGTCTAACTGTCAAAGATTTATCGCTGAAAGATGGCCTCGCGTCCGATTAGCTTGTTGGCGGGGTAACGGCCCACCAAGGCGACGATCGGTAGCCGGACTGAGAGGTTGAACGGCCACATTGGGACTGAGACACGGCCCAGACTCCTACGGGAGGCAGCAGTGGGGAATATTGCACAATGGGCGCAAGCCTGATGCAGCAACGCCGCGTGAGGGAAGAAGGTTTTCGGATTGTAAACCTCTGTCCCCTGTGACGAACACAATGACGGTAGCAGGGGAGGAAGCCACGGCTAACTACGTGCCAGCAGCCGCGGTAATACGTAGGTGGCAAGCGTTATCCGGATTTACTGGGTGTAAAGGGA
>JAZQJN010000051.1:0-3393 GCA_045541655.1 Acutalibacteraceae bacterium | reverse complement strand
CCCATCTATATATAAATTCAATAAATATTGGGGTGTAGCCAAGCGGTAAGGCAACGGACTTTGACTCCGTCATTTCGCTGGTTCGAACCCAGCCACCCCAGCCATGAAAAAGCACTTGTTTATCAGGTGCTTTTTTAATTTATTTTTAAAAAAATTTGTTATATCATTGCAAAAGATTTTTATTGTGATATAATATTGTAAAATGGTATATAAAGGAGACTATTATATGCGTGGCCTTCGTTTTCACTTCGCTTTATTTGCTGCTAAATGCAGTTTGAAACTTATTAAGCTTTTGGGCAGAGATGGTTCTCACAACCCAGGTGTAATCGCCCTTAAAATTTGTCCTAATTTTATGTCAATAGCACCAAAAGCACCTACGGTAATTTGTGTAACAGGTACCAATGGCAAAACTACCGTTTCTAATCTTCTTACAGATGCTTTAAGATCAAGTGGCAAAAAGGTTGTAAATAATAACACCGGCTCGAATATCGTTCCGGGATGTACTACAAATTTGATTAACAGCTTAAATATCTTTGGTAAATGCAAGGTAGATGCTGCTGTTTATGAGGTAGATGAACGAGCATCTCGCTTGATTCTCCCCTATCTTAAACCTGACTATCTCGTTGTGACTAACCTATTTCGTGATTCGTTAAAAAGAAACGCCCATCCTGACTATATTTTTAGTGTTATTGATACCTATTGTCCCGACACTACTAAGCTTATTCTAAATGCAGATGAACTTTGCAGCAGTCAACTCAAAGTCAACAATGATCGAGTTTTTTATGGTATCGGTAAACAAGAAGATGATTTAACAGAGTCGGTAAATATTGTTTCTGATTACAGTTTTTGTCCTAAATGTGGCGAAGTGTTGGAATATGATTATTTAAGATATCATCATATTGGATATGCTAAATGCAACAAATGCGGTTTCCACTCAAAAGATGCCGATTATTTAGTAAAAACTATCGATAAAGCCAACAAAACCCTCACAGTACTTGTAAAGGGCGAAGAGCAAAAATATCCTCTTATCAGCGATATAACATTCAATATATACAACCAACTAACCGTTATATCCACACTATTAGAATTAGATTACTCCTATGATGATGTTTTTGAATTAGTATCGCAAATCAAGGTGCCCGATTCAAGATTAAACCACACCGAAATTAATGGTATTACCGTAGTACAAGCTATGAGCAAAGGTCAAAGTTGTATTTCATCCTGCCGTACTTTTGACTTCGTTTCTTCTGAAAATGGTAAAAAAGCCATTATTTTAGCAATGGACGATTACTATGACCGCAAAAAAAGCGTTGAATATATTGGTTGGATTTACGATGTTGATTATGAATTTTTGACCCGTGAAGGTGTAGAACAAATAATTGCAACTGGTCCTAGATGTCTTGACCATAAGGTACGTTTACTGTTAGCGGGAGTGAAAGAGGAAACTATATCTACCTGCTTTAACGAATTAGATGCAATAGATTCAATCGATTTTAACAAGGTTGACTCGGTTTATATTTTATACGATACTTCCACCTATGGAGTATCTTGTCAAATCAAAGAGAAACTTATAGGACGCTTGGAGGGGTTACAATGATAATTGAAATGTTATACCCAAGAATGTGTTGTCTATATGGAGATAAAGGTAACACTTTATTCTTACAAAAATGTTTTCCCGACGCAGAATTTATATTCACCGAATTAAATGACAAACCTTATTTTTTAGATAACAAGGTTGATTTATGTTGTATGTACTCTATGAGCGAACAAAATCAAGAAAGAGCTTTAGAAAGGTTACTCCCATTGAAAGATGCTTGTTTAGATGCATTCGAAAACAGTGAAACTCAATTTTTGTTTTTAGGTAACTCACTAGAACTGCTTGGCAAATATATCAAAAGAGAAGATGAAACCGAAATTGAAGGTTTAGGTGTTTTTAACATCCACAGTATTCGTCACGCTCCCAAAAGATTTAATTCACTTATTAAAGCTAAATTCAATGACATCACTCTTTTAGGATATACCAGCCGTTTTAGTGATACCTATGGGATAACTGATGAAATTGCATTCTGCAAAACCGATATTGGATATGGTTCCAATACGGAATCTAATTTAGAGGGTGTTTTCACCAAAAACATCATTGGAACCTATATGTTAGGGCCTCTTTTGCCCTCAAACCCTGATTTTGCAAAATGGATTTTTGAAAAATTAGGATACAATGGTCTTACTCTCCCCTATGAAGATACCCTTTATTCTGCATTTGAAACCAAAAGAAAGGAGTTCCAATTCCCTGATTTAGAGTTGGAATAATTGTATATGCAATTGTATCGCAAAACAAAAGCTGTTATAAATTTAGGTGCAATAAAACGAAACACTCAGCGAATTATCAATCAATATTGCGATTATACTTACTATATGGCGGTTGTTAAAGCAAATTGTTACGGATATCGTGGTGAACAAGTTGTAAAAGCTATGATTGATGGTGGTGCTAATTGTTTAGCTGCAAGTTTATTGGAAGAAGGTATTGCTTTACGTAAAACATTCCCCAATATTCCTATACTTTTATTTACACCTGTAGATAAAGAGTGTTTAGAATTATGTGCAAAAACCAACCTTTGGGTTACTATTGCCACACTTAGTCAAGCCAAAGATGCAGAAAATGTTGAAGGTTTAGATACCGTAATTCGTGTTAACGGTGGCTTTGACATTTTAGGTGGTCCTCAATGTCGAGAGGAATTTGAAGATATATATAATACACTCCATAATGGAAAATCTAATTTGACCGGTTTATATCTCCATAATTACAACACCGAATCGATTGAGGATACTGAAAAGGAATATAAACAATTCGAATGTTTAACAAATAACATCGACCTATCCTCGCTAAAGTTCGTAAGCACAAGTAATTCACTATCTTTACCTCGCTATAAAAAACGAAAGGAATGCAACGCTTGTAGATTAGGAAATATAATTTATAGTATTGAAAGTGAGAATACCGATTTAGAACAAACCTTCCGTTTAGAAAGCAATATATTAACAATATTCCCCTTAAATGCCGGTGAATCGGTTGCATATTCTCGTGCATACACTACAAAAGAAAATGAAAAAATTGCCGTAATTCCAATTGGTTTTGGAGATGGGTTTTCCAAAACCAACATTGGACGTGATGTATTTATTAACAACAAAAGATATCCTATTATTGCAATTACCATGGATATTTCTCTTGTTAAAGTAGATGATGATATCAAAATTGGTGATACCGTTTTATTAATCCGCGATAATCGTCATTTAAACGAAATTAGCAACCACATCCACGGTGCAACCGAGGAGGCAATCACCTCTTTAAATGACCGTGTTTATCGTGAATATATTGATGATTAATATCTAATAATATTA
>JAZQJN010000050.1:0-2359 GCA_045541655.1 Acutalibacteraceae bacterium | reverse complement strand
CCCGTTCTGAACAGGTTCCCGGTGAAGTTCTTACCGAAGGCCAACACATTAAGGTGTTCGTATCCGACGTTCGTGAAACCGAAAAGGGTCCCAAGATTATGATTTCCCGCGTGGATGCAAACCTCGTTAAAAAACTTTTCGAGACCGAAGTTCCCGAAATTGCCGACGGCACCATTAAAATTGTGTCTATTGCCCGTGAAGCAGGTTCTCGTACCAAGATGGCTGTTCACTCCGAGGATGCCGACGTTGATGCTATCGGTGCTTGTATCGGTCCTCGCGGTGCTCGTGTTTCCAACATTGTTGATGAACTTGATGGCGAAAAAATCGACATTGTTCGTTACTCCGACGACCCTGCCGCATTTGTTGGTGAGGCACTCTCCCCTGCAAAGGTTGTTTCGGTTGATATCATTGATGCAGAAATTAAATCCTGCCGTGTATCTGTTCCCGATTCTCAACTCTCCCTTGCTATTGGTAACAAAGGACAAAACGCTCGTCTTGCCGCCCGTCTTACCGGTTGGAAGATTGACATCCGCCCCGAAAGCGGTTTCTACGGTGAGGATGACCCTGAATAGTTCTTTTACCCTTTGTTGTATTTAAATCAATTTATAAACCGAGGTTTTAGTATGAGTAAACACATTCCTTTGAGAAAATGCATTGGTTGTAATGAAATGAAACCAAAAAACGAACTAATCCGTATTGTCAAAAATGATGATGGCATCAATATTGATGCCACCGGCAAGGCAAACGGTCGTGGGGCTTATATTTGTCCTTGTGAAGAGTGTCTGGCCATTGCTTATAAGGGCAAACGTTTAGAGCGTGCTTTTTCCTGCAAAGTGGAACCTTCGGTTTACGAACATCTCGGGAAGGAGTTGACCTCGCAAAATGAATAGTTCCCCCCTGCCCCTTTTAGGTCTTGCCCGCAAAGCCGGTAAAATTGAGATCGGTTTTGACGCTGCAAAAGAATGTATGCTTAACGGCAAGGCGTATTTGGTGGTATGTGCAGAGGATATATCCCCTAAAACGTTTAAGGAAGTCAACTTCTTTGCCACTAAATCTACTAATCCTGATTTAGCGGTTATCAAACTGAACTTTGACCGATATGCTCTATCGAACGCCATTGGAACATCCGCCGCTTGTGTTGCGGTAAAAGACAGTGGCTTTGCCAAAAAAATTCAACAACTCACATATTCGGGAGGTAATTTATAATATGATGATTAAATATCGCGTCCATGAGGTCGCTAAGGATTTTGGCGATGGCAACAACAAAAACGTCATCGACCTTCTTGCCAAATACACCGGTGAAACAAAAAAACACATGACCGCTCTTACCGAGGATGAACTTGATTTAGTATTTGAATACTATACTCAAAATAACTCGGTTGAAAATTTCGATGCTTATTTTGCTATGGGCGAAGAGGCAAAGAAAGCAAGAGAGGCCGCAAAACAAGCTGCCAAAGCAGATATGCTTGCTCAACAGGCCGCTATTGCAGAGATGCTTAAAGCCGCTCAAAAAGGTGAAGCACCCAAAGAGGAAAAGGCATCTGAACCTAAAACAGAGAAGAAAAAAAGCGAAAAAGCACCTGCTAAAAAGGCAAGTGATGATAAAAAAGCAAAAGAACCCAAATCAGAGGGTAAAAAGGCAGAAGAAAAAGCCGCTCCCGCACCTCAAAAACAGGATAAACCTAAGGGTGAAACTCCCCACAGAGGTCCCGGTACAGTTCGCCACGTTGATACCCGTTCAAGCCACGTTGATTTGGATAAATACAATGAGAAATATACCCAACTTGCACCTGAACGTGCTATGAGGGATACTTCCAGCAACAAGAAAAAGATTAAACAAAAATCCCAGGATCGCCGTCCTGCACAACGCACTAAATACGAAACCGAAGCCGATAAACTCCGTCGTATTCAATTAGAACGCATCAAAAAGACTCCTATCAAGGTTACTGTTGGTGATGAAATTACCGTTGCAGAGTTGGCATCCCGTATGAAAAAGACCGCCGCAGAGGTTATTAAACAACTTATGAAGTTGGGTGTTATGGCATCTGCTAATGAGGTTATCGATTACGATACCGCCGAAATCGTTGCAACCGAAATGGGTGCAATCGTTGAAAAAGAAATCGTTATAACCATTGAAGACAGAATTATCGACGATAGTGTTGATACCGATGAAAACTTAAAGGACAGAAGCCCTGTTGTTGTAGTTATGGGACACGTTGACCACGGTAAAACATCCCTTCTTGACTACATCCGTAACGCTAAGGTTACCGCTACCGAAGCGGGCGGTATTACCCAGCATATCGGTGCTTATCGTGTTGAGGTTGACGGAAGACCCATCACCTTCCTTGACACTCCCGGA
>JAZQJN010000049.1:0-4307 GCA_045541655.1 Acutalibacteraceae bacterium | reverse complement strand
GCGGTAGCGGGAACGTTACCATCCCAAAGAACTATACCGCAGGACTTAATAACATCCTTAAATGTGTTATAGAAGGTTGACCAAGAGGTGATGCTTACCTGAGTAAGACCGTCACCAACCTCTGCCGCACTGGATTTACGAAGGATAGAGTCTGAATTATCGATATAATCCAGCCAAGTGGCATCAACATCTCCTCTGTCGGAGTTTGC
Source organism: Acutalibacteraceae bacterium (assembly GCA_045541655.1). Classification (GTDB taxonomy): domain Bacteria; phylum Bacillota; class Clostridia; order Oscillospirales; family Acutalibacteraceae; genus UMGS1484. The sequence goes on along the minus strand of JAZQJN010000049.1, from coordinate 4,098 downwards.
GTCGGTATAGTCAATGGTGTACATTACAGAGGTATGCTTAGAGTCCATACCAAAGTCACGGTTTACAAGACCTTGCAAGGTATGAATCAAACGATAATAGTCATAATCAATGCTGCCGGAGGAATTATAGGCCGCATTCTCGGTTATTTTGTAAAGAGTATAAGGTTTAATACTGTCTGTATTTACAACATAACTTGTATCGGCGGTGGTGTCTTTTGTATATGCACCGTTTACAACATTGGATTTGTCATAGTTTGTGATATAGTTACTGCTGCTTACACCGTAGTAAAACTTCAAGGCGTTTGTTCCCTCTTCAAGTTTCATGGAAGTAATAGACTTAGAAGAATCAAGCGAATAACCGGTATAGGTTTTCGCAGTGCCGCTTACGGTCTCGCCAACATATCCGGTTTTGGTTTCGGATGCAGTGGGAGATGAAGAATATCCTGCATTTGTGGCGGCTCTGAAGTGTTGAATGGTATAGTTTACCGACATTCTTGAGTAAGAATAGGTGTAGGTAAGTTCACTTGTACCACTAACAGATGTAGGAACTGTGGTATTCCATTTACCATCAGTATAACCATAGTTACGGGTCATACCCGTGGGGGCAGAAAGGGATGCAGTACCGCTTGTACTATAAGAACCACTGCTTAAAAGGGTTTTGTATTGAATTATATCGGAGGAACTACCGCCCGACCAAGTACCGTTAGAGATTTTGAAGGTTATCTTCTTTTGATACTTATCGGGAATATTGTCGGAGGATGCACCGTTTGTGCCGCCGCCAACCTTATCAATATAATATTGATCGGTAAAACCGCTAATTTTACTTACCGCATACTGAAGAACTGTTAACGCATCGGATACAGTAATGGTTCTATCAAGGGTAACGTCGGCAAGATTTGTCTTTTTAGCGTCAAGGGTAATCTTTCCTACCGATTTCTGCAAGACAAGAAGGGCATCGGTTGCATTTATGGCGTTGTTAATATCAACGTCCCCATAACTTGTGTAATCGGTGCCATAGGTACCACTTGGAGTAGTAGCTGCCTGAACAATGGTTGGTGTAGAAATTAATCCTAACATTGTAGTAAGCGATAAAAATAATGCTATCGTTTTTTTCATAATACCCTCCTATTATTAATTTTGGCGGACACAGGGCGACGTAAAATACGCCACCCTGTTTTTTTAGTTGTTATAGGTAATTCCTTCTAAATTATCGAAGAGCATAAAGTTAGGTGTTGCACTACCACTATAGTTGAAGTAGGTAATGCGGATTGCATTAATCTTTGACCAATCAGCACCATTTAAGGCGGGGGCATCTTTGGTCAAGGTAAGCACGTGCCATCCGGGGACCGTTCCATCTATACCGATAAGGTAGTTGAAACCATCATCCTGTCCGTTGGTAACAAAGTTAATTTGAATAGCACCTGATCCTTCAACAGATTGACCAAGGAAGTATTGCAAAGAGAAATCATCATAAGATGAAAGGTTTGTAGTGGTGGGGAATTTATAGTAAACCATACCGCCTACCTTGGTATTGGAAACGTTGGCTGTAACATCTGTGAACTGTGCATTAAGACAACCAGAACCTTGCATTTTGTTGTTGGTTTCTTGGTGAGCAGTAGTATTAAAGCCGGTTGTAACGTTAGCGGTAGTATCAAAACTAACAATGGTATTCTTGGTAGAGTTGAGAGAAACCGCCTTATTGGAATCGTGTAATACCGCATAGTAGGTATAGGGATCGAGATATCTTGCAGTCATACCTTTTGATGCAGCATATTCATTAAATCCAATTATCAAATTGAATATTTGTGTGGGTGAGAAGATAACGGTACGATATGCACTAAAGTTCACGCCTTGACTCATATAGTTTGCGGCGTGGTTATACATAACATCATATTGACCGGGTTCCACACCATTTTGACAATGTACAAAGTAGGTATTGTTATATTTTACAAGGGGCGTGCTATGACAGTTGGTAAAGTTAAGTCGATTTGAATAAGCACTAATGCTCTTTGCTATGTTTTTAGAAATACTACTATGAGAACCATTGATAATGAATCCTGTCATATCAAGGTCAAAACGGTTGTAGAATGTTTTGCTGTAGTTTGACCAAAGGGTACCGGCTTCGGCATTTGCTGTGGGACGTTTTTGACCCGAAAGGGCAAGGGTATTATCGTGGAACAATGCTTCGGGAATAATGTATCCTGCACCGCCGTCGCCACCTGCGAAATAATCCTTAGCACTCTTCTTTTCGTACATATAATCAAAGGTCATAGGTACACGATAGGAAAGGTTGGGGTTAATGCTCCACATAAGAGCAAAAGCACCACGCTTAGAATCGGCAAAATAGGTGGGAATATATTGTTTAAGCCATGCAGATGAGTCGTAGTCACCAACGTATATAGTGTAGTAGAAGGTGTTTTGGTCGTATCCAAAACTTTCCATAGGAGTTTTGTTATTTACGTATTGAGATTTTTTGGGAACATATTTATAGTAAACAGATCCATTGGTCATACAGGTATAGGCAGGAGCATCGGCCTCTTTTGCCATATTGTAGCAGGTAATAATTTCGGTAAAGAGCCATTCAAGTTCGGTTGCATATTTACTACCAAGACCTGACTCTTTTGAATATTTACACCACCATGGTGGGAAACCGATAAGCTGACCAAAGGCACCGCTGGCACGGTCATATCGCTTTTGGAGTATCTTTTTAAGGGTAGCAAGGTCGGTACCTACGCTTGCTTGACCGTTCTTTTGTGCAGAGTCGTCACTTGCGGCTTCACCAGAATAGGGATTGAGATCAAAGAAGAATGCACGACGGGCAATAAAGTAGTCGTGATTGTAGATTTGTTTCCATTTATCGAATTCCATATAGTCGGTGGTTTGGTTTTTGGAGTATGCATCATATCCTTCAATACAACAAGCACCGTCAAGCATATATGCGATATATTGGGTGGAACAACGGCTGAAATATTTTTCTAAAGCCCAAAGATAGGCATCATTTTTAGCACTACCTGTACTTGCAACTGAAGTGCCTGTAATGGTGGTGCCTTTTTGTCCGTTTTTGAACATACCAACGAGATTGAGTTTTACGGTTACACCATCGGCAATAAGTTGTTTATGTAAGGGACTTTCGGCGAGAACAGGGAGATATCCGTCAAGACCACAGATGGTTGCGGCTACGTTTGCGGTGGCGGGAACGTTACCATCCCAAAGAACAATACCGCAAGATTTGATTATTCCAAGGAATTGTGAATAGAAATCATCCCAAGTGGAAATGGTTACTTGGGTAAGACCGTCACCAACGGTGGCGGAACTGGATTTTTTAAGAATAGAGTTGGCTTCGTCAATGTAATCGAGCCAAGTGGCGTCGGTTTCTTGAACGGAGGCATATACCATAGTAGTATGTTTTCCATCCATACCGAAGTCACGGTTGATAAGACCCTGCAAAGAATAGAAAAGGCGCATATAATCGTTATCGCACAAATTCATTTTTGAAGGCCATGTATATAAAGGGTTTGCCGCTTTAAGGGCAGATTCGTTTACACGGTACATTGTGTAGGGTTTAAGTGTACCGATATTTACACTAAAACTTGTATCGGCGGTGGAATCTTTTACGTATGCGCCGTTTACAGAGTTGGTTTTGCTATAAGAAGAAATATAGTTACTACTATTTACGCCATAATAGAACTTGAGGGTATTACCTGTTTCTTCAAGTTTCTTAGAAGTAATGGATTTAGAGGAATCTAAAGCATAACCGGTATAGGTTTTGGAGGTTCCGCTTACGGTATCGCCAACATATCCGGTTTTGGTTTCGGATGCAGTGGGAGATGAGGAATATCCTGCATTGGTAGATGCTTTGAAATGTTGGATTGTGTAGTTTACCGACATTCTTGAATAAGAATATGTATAGGTAACTGCGGTTGTTCCGCTAACAGATGTAGGAACGGTGGTATTCCATGCACCACCGGTATATCCGTAAGCACGGGTCATACCTGTGGGAGCAGAAAGGGATGCAGTACCGCTTGTACTATAAGAACCACTGCTTAAAAGGGTTTTGTATTGAATTATATCGGAGGAACTACCGCCCGACCAAGTACC
>JAZQJN010000048.1:0-4328 GCA_045541655.1 Acutalibacteraceae bacterium | reverse complement strand
TGCTTTCTGATCAGTGAAGTTTGGCTGCGCCAAGTGAAGCAGCGGCAAAGCCGCTATGAAGTATTGCGGCTTTGCCGCAATGTGAAGTTAAGTGTTCCACCCACGCCCGCAGGCACTTCACTTGCCGAAGGCATACTTCACGCACCGAAGGTGTGCTTATCGTGCCGCAAGGCACACTTAGTTCCACCAAACAGAAAAACCACCCTGTTGGGTGGTTTTATCTGTTTGGTGGGAGCGGGTGGGTTCGAACCACCGAAGTCACTGACAACAGATTTACAGTCTGCCCCCTTTGGCCGCTTGGGTACACTCCCTAATATAATATTTAATTTTCCAAATCCAAAAAATTGGAGCTGGTGGACGGACTCGAACCCCCGACCTGCTGATTACAAATCAGCTGCTCTACCAACTGAGCTACACCAGCACATTCGGTGTCGAACGCAAGAGACAATATACCATAATGAACATGGTTTGTCAAGAGTTTTTTATATTTTTTTCTAAAAAATATTTAATACTTTTCCCTTTAAAATCAATCGGATTGTCTGACAAAAGAACGCACCGCATTTTTATATAAATGGTGGGCGGTACCGAATATAACGTCTCTTTTGCGTTGTTTTATATTATAGTCATCGTCGGGAAAATAATCCTTGTAATTTTCTACCAAGAATTTATAACTGCCTTCGTAAACCTTATTTTTATCAAATATCTTTTCAAGTTGACGAACGCTGTAAATATTTTTCTTAATTCCTAAAACATAGGTGGCAAATTCCACGCAAGTGAAGGTGCGATATGGTGAAAATTTTATTTTGAATGGCGATACAATGGCACCATATGTATTGTATATGTAACTTTTTTCTTCGGAACGCACTGCATCTAACCGTTTTTCCATGTCACCAATAGGGAAGACCTCCCCATCAATACGGCACACCTTTACCGTAATATCTGCCCCGTCAGATAAATATCTGACAGGTGTTTCGATTACAAATCCCCCTTGTAAGGGATTGTTGGCATATTTTCGTGCAAAGGAAAAGAGCTGATAAAACTTACCGTCAAGACACAAAGAGGTATGATTATACGTGTTATTGGTTACCTTGCGAATGAGTTTTCCTATACCCGTGTTGGTGCGGGAAAACACAATATAGGCATCGGGGTATTCATTAACCACGTTTACAACTCCTTTCCTTTTAGAATACTAAAAATGATTATTTATCTGTGGGGGTTGTGTTGGTGTCGGTGTTGTTCCACTTTTCAAGGAATTCATCGGCATCAATTTCTTTGAGATTATCCTTTGTACCGTAATAAACCTTTCCGTTAACGCAATAAATGATATCTACCTTGCCTGCATTTACATCAAGGATAGCGGTTTGTTCCATATTATTATTTTCGGTGGCTAACTGTTTGCAGTAGAGGATATTATCCTTTGCAAAAAACAGTCTTCCGCGACCATCTGTTTTATTGGTGGTATAGTTGAAAATATCCGCCTTAACAGGGGCGTAGGAGAGTCCTGCATCATATTCTGCAACAAGGGTGGGGATGTGCAAAACCTCACCGTTTTTAAGATAGTATAGTTCATCCAGAGTGTAGGTGAAAAGGGTAACGTTTGTATCTAAAACACTGTCATCAGAACCATCTGTGTTGGCAACGTGAAGATTGTTTTGATTATCTAAAAATACAATTTTGCGATTATCTGCAACGTATGATTTAACCGCAGTATTGGTAACTGGTTTAAGATTTTTACCATTATCTCTTACCTTGTAAACCTTGCTGTCTTTAGCATCCACAAAATAAATCCAAGAACCGTTTACACTTAATCGTGTAGCACCGTTAGGGATACTGAGTTCTTGCATAACCTGTCCGTAATAAGCAAGGCGATAGATTTTTCCTCCGTCAATAAACCAAATCCATCCGTCAAAGGGATTAAGATAGGTGGGGATTCCCTTTTCGCTTTCATATATGGTGAGAGGGTTTTCCATTGTGTTTTTATCGGTTCGGATAATTTTGTTTCCTTCAACCTTAAAAATATAGTCGGTGGTCTCGCACATTTGTCCTTCAAAATTGAGGTTACCCGCAAGGTTTGCGGAGGATAAAATACCACTGTCGTAGGGGAGAACAAATACGGGAATAATTATCCCCGCTAAAATAAGAACTATAACTAAAATAAAGACAAGAGCGGTTACCTTCGCCTTTTTATTTACATCCATACTCATCTTAAAATTGCCTCAACTTCCGATTCAACAAATTCTACAAAACGGACAAAAAGGTCTTTACCTTCATTTGCCAAACCTTTATCAGAACCTTTACCGCAAAGCATAGCAAAGGTTTCGCCGATTTCTTCTTCAACCTTAAAGGAACTGCGTACTGCAAGATAATAAAAGGACATGGCGGTAGAATATCCCGAACCAACAAAAATTTCAAAAAATTCCTTCTCTAAAGTCTGATACATAGTATTAAAGGCCGCTTTAGCAAGAAGAGAACTGGGGGTGGCTCGTTCAAAACCAACCATGGCGGCAAATATGCAAAGCCAACGTTTTTGAAGCCCGTAACCGCGGTCGTTAGTTTCGGTAACGAAGGAATGTTCACCGGGCATAATGAAACGGGCGGTCTTTTTGCCCAACTCGGTTATGGCATTGAGATTGCCGTCGTTTTTGGCACGGATAAGTTCATCAAAGGTATCTTTTACCTCATCTTCGGCACTTCTTTTTGGGGATGTTCCCGCAATTTTGATATCTTCATCACCGAAGTTTGCAATTTTAATATCTTCCATAATACTTAGTCCTTTCAAAGGGGATTTTATTTTTCACGAATAAAGAGGATACCCATACAACCGGGACCGCAGTGGGCAGAGATGACACAACCTGCTCTTGTTACAAGCACCTCATCAAAACCGCCATTTTCTTTAGCAACCTTAACAAGATTTTCAATTTCGGCATCGCTTAATCCACCGGAATGGGTTACAAATGCACGGGTTTTGTCGATATTTTCGGGAGTGTGTAAACTATCTTTAATATAATCTACACGGCGGTCAACGATGTTACCGCGATATTTTTTATCAACACCCATCTTGCCTTCCTTAACGGCAATAGAGGGCTTGAGTTTGAGAAGGTTTGCACCGAATTTTGCAACGGCGGAGCATCTTCCGCCTGCGTGGAGATAATCAAGGGTATCGAGAATAAATGATACGTCAACGTTGGGAACAATAGCCGATACCTTTTCGGCAATTTCCTTTGCTTCCATGCCATCCTTTGCCATCTCGGCTGCTTTAAGCACCAAAAGACCGATACCGGTAGAAAGATTAAGGGAGTCCACCACGTAAACGCCTTCAAAATCCATAGCCGCCATGCGGGCGTTGTTAAAGGAACTGGAAAGTTCACTGCTAAGGCCTACGTGAACTACCGCATAACCTTCGTCGGTGAGTTCTTTGAATTTTTGGCTGTAAGCATCCATATTACAGGCACTTGATGTGGCGGTTTTACCGCTTTTTTCGTAGTAAGCATAAACGTCATCGGGGGTGATATCAAGGGTATCACGATATTCGCCCTCATCGGTAACGATGTATAAAGGAAGTACGGTAATATCGTATTTTTCAACAATTTCGGGAGTAAAGTCCACCGTGCTGTCGGTGGTAATTTTAACCTTTTTAATATCCATAAAATTTCTCCTAAAAGATAGATATAAACAGTGAGGGCGAAAAGGGATATTCCACCCCATATACTGTACCTACAATTATACCACAATAATACCCTAAAATCAAGGTAAAAAAGTACGATATAGATATTGACAAATTTAGTAGTTTTTGAGATAATAAAAGGTAAAGTAAACAACTATGTCCTTATGGGCATATTGCGAAAGGAAATAGATAAAAATGGGAATGAATATTGCTGAAAAAATTATCGAAAAGCATATCGTTTCGGGTGAAATGGTAGTTGGTTCCGATATTGGTCTTAAAATCGACCAAACCCTTACCCAGGATGCCACCGGTACTATGGCATATCTCGAATTCGAAGCCATGGGTGTACCCCGTGTAAAGACCGAACGTTCGGTTGCCTACATCGACCATAACACCCTTCAAAACGGTTTTGAAAATGCCGATGACCATCGTTTTATCCGCACAGTATGCAAAAAACACGGAATATATTTCTCCCGTCCTGGTAACGGTATCTGCCATCAGGTACATCTTGAAAGATTCGGTATCCCCGGCAAGACCCTTATCGGTTCCGACAGCCACACCCCCACCGGCGGTGGTATTGGTATGATGGCTATGGGTGCAGGCGGAATGGACGTTGCCGTTGCTATGGGTGGCGGTGAATATCATATCGCAATGCCTTCTGTTA
>JAZQJN010000047.1:0-1951 GCA_045541655.1 Acutalibacteraceae bacterium | reverse complement strand
GACATGGCTACGATCCGACTTTCGCTGCAGATGGTAACGTTATTGACCACTATGGCTCCTATTCCAACCCAGGTGCGTTCCTTAACCGTTACTGTTCCTGCCAAGTGAACGCCGGGACTTAAATGAACAAAATCTTCTATTATATTATCGTGGTCCACCGTGGCGGCGGTATTGATAATAACACCCTTTCCAATGGTGGATCCGGGATTAACAACGGCGTTTGCCATTATAACAACGCCTTCAGGGATATTTACATCCTCTGCCACCACTGCCGACGGATGAATGGCGGTATACCATTTTACATCCTTTTGCATAACGCTTTGTCGGGTTTTATTATCACCTATTGCGGGGAAATAGTAACAGTCATATTTTCCAATATCTTCATTAGTACCCAATACCTTGATACCATTGACAGTTCCTGTCTTTGTGTCGTCAAGATATCCTATTATTTCATCTCCATTAAGTTTAACAATATCGGTAACCACTTTTCCGTGACCACCTGCTCCGATTATAATAACCTTTTTGTTCACACCTAAATCTCCCTGCTCTATTTAGTGCTGACAAGTTCTCTTTCCGGACTTCCCATAAACTCTTCCATGGTTACCGAAGAAGCAGAGGTAATACCCTCTTTTTTTAGCACCTTTCCTACCGTTTGAAACATTATCTTCCAATCTCCAAGAAAGGTAATATTATCTACATATTGAATATCGTAATCAAATCTTTTTTCCCAAGAAATATCGTTTCTACCGTTTATCTGGGCAAGTCCAGTTATACCCGGACGTACTTCAAGTCGTCTTTTTTGATGGTCGTTATACCGTTCTATGTATTTAACGTACAAGCATCTTGGCCCCACCAAAGACACCTGACCCTTTATAACGTTTACAAGGGATGGCAACTCATCAAGGGAGGTGCTTCTGAGTTTCTTACCAAAGTTACCAAGACGTTTTTCATCGGGTAAGAGTTCACCGTTTTCATCCCGTTCGTCACTCATTGAACGGAATTTATACATAAAGAAAGGTTTTCCATCCTTTCCGGCACGTTCCTGCCTGAACACGATGGGAGAACCTAATTTTGTTCTGATAAGTATAGCCACCAATAAAAGCACCGGACTAAGTAGTATAAGTGCTATAGCGGCAAGAACCGCATCTTGAGCGGCCTTTATATACCTTTCGTAGAACCCTTTCTTATGTATCAACGCAAACTCTCCTCAATCAGTTAAAACAACTTCTTACAATCTCTATTATTTTATCTTGTTCTTCGGGTGTCATTTTGTTATCGCTGGGGAGACACAAACCCCTTTGAAAAATATCTTCACCAACGTTAACGGTGGCATTTTCTCTTGTTACAATATCATATTTACTATATATAGGTTGCATGTGCATCGGCTTCCAGATAGGTCTGCCCTGTGCATTTGCTTTTTCTATTTTTTCAAGGATTTCATCGGGACAAGTTTTCCCTTTTTCGGTTTTATACTTAGTGGTTAAAGCACCTCTTACCTGTTCGCACATAGCATCCTCATCAATAAGCATACAGGAAAGCCAGAAATTAGGCACGCTGCATTCTTCATAGGGATTCATAATAACGGGTAGATCTTTAAATCCCTCTTTATATCTTTCATAAACCGCTCTTTTTTGAGCAATATGTTCCTCTAAATGGGGGAACTGTCCGCGGATAATTGCAGCAATTATATTACTGATTCTATAGTTGTAGCCAATTTCCTCGTGTTGATACCAGTTAGCATCTTCTCTGCTCTGGGTTGACCACTTTTGAACCTTTTGTGCTGCTTCATAGTCATCGGTAAGGAGCATACCGCCGGATGAACCGGTGATAATCTTGTTTCCGTTAAAAGAAACAACGTTATATGTACCAAAACTACCGGTTTGCTTACCTTTGTAGGTAGCACCAAAGGATTCTGCGGCATCTTCAACTATAATCGCACCGTGTTTATCGG
>JAZQJN010000046.1:0-1965 GCA_045541655.1 Acutalibacteraceae bacterium | reverse complement strand
ACGGTATAAGTGAAGAACAGGTCAAAATGATTTCAGAAAAATATGAACCTATTTCCGGTGGATATCGTATAGAAATATCTAATTCGTCGGTGGCGACCAATATGATACTTGCTCATCCGGAACTTTTCACCGATTATGAGATAATCAAGGGAAAAATGGATGACGTATTCCTCAATGTAACCGGTGTAAAATTGGAAGGAGGAGATGAATAATGAATACCCTTTTAATACTTATTAAAAGAAATACCAAATTATTTTTCAGGGATAAGGGTGCCTTCTTCACCTCACTTATAACTCCTTTGATTTTGTTGGTTTTATACTCTACATTTTTGGGTAAGGTGTATAAAGATGCATTTTTGAGTGGAATTCCCGAACAATTTGAAAATCTTATTTCGGATGAACTGATTAATGGTTTTGTGGGCGGACAATTATTCTCCTCACTTTTGGCAGTTTGTTGTATTACCGTTTCTTTTTGTTCAAATATGTTGATGGTATCAGATAAGATTACGGGAGCATATAACGATTTCAAAATCACTCCTGTTAAGCCGTCACAAATGTCCTTGGCGTATTTTATCTCTTCATATCTATCTACATTAATAATCTGTCTTGTAGCGACCGGTGCTTGTCTTATATATATTGCATTTACGGGATGGTATTTCTCCCTTGTTGATATTTTGTATATTTTACTCGATGTGGTGCTTCTTGTTTTTTTCGGAACCGCTTTATCTTCGCTTATCAACTTCTTTCTCACGTCGCAAGGTCAGTTGTCTGCGGTTGGAACCGTTGTCAGTGCTTGTTATGGATTTATTTGCGGTGCCTATATGCCTATATCACAATTTGGAGAAACTCTTCAAAAGGTATTATCCTTTTTACCGGGAACACACGGTACATCTTTGCTCAGAAATCATACCCTTAATTGTGTTTTTGAGGAAATGGAACATTCCATTAAACTTCCAAATGAGTTGATTGCAGGACTCAGAGATGCAGTAGATTGCAATATTTATTTCTTTGGAGATAAAATCCCCATTTCGGTTATGTATACCGTTTTAATTGGGTCAATAGTACTAATATCTGCAATTTATATTATTCTTAATATTGTAAAAAAATCTAAGATATAATTAATTATAAGACACAACATCTCGTTACTTGGTGTTGTGTCTTTTGATTATTGACTTTTAAACTCAAAAGTGATAAAATATTTATTTAGATGATAGATATAATTACCAAAGGATATATTAAATATGGATTTTGTTGATATTCGCGTAAGATTTAAAAAACAGGGGAGTGCGAGATTTATATCTCACCTCGATTTAAGCCGATTTATGCAAAGAGCATTAAAAAGGTCGGGACTTCCTATTTGGCATACCGAGGGATTTAATCCCCATCCTTACGTTACATTTGCTCTGCCTCTATCTCTTGGACAAACAGGTACTATGGAGGTTATGGATTTTCGTATTACTAAATATTTGCCCGCAAGAGATATTTTTGATTCTTTACAATCCTGCTTAACCGAAGATTTAGCACTTGTATCGGTTTACGAACCGAAACATAAAGCAAAAGAGATATCCTTTGCTTTGTACGAAATGATTTTCCCCGATAGGGCCGATTTGATAGATGAATTTAATGATTTTATCAATCAAAACGAGATATTGGTCGAAAAATCCACAAAAAAGAAGAACGAAACCATTGATCTTAAATCTATAATTAAAAAAATAGATACATCAGTTGAAGATGATGCCCTTAAGGTGGAAATTATCCTCCCCGCGGGTACACAATTAAATATTAATCCTTCGCTATTTATATCTGCGTTTTCACAATTTATGAATGAAGATATTTCCCCTGTGTTTATTACTCGCAAGGGCATTTATTTGTCGGATATGACGGAGTTTAAATAATCTGAGGTGTAAAATGAAAGAAAAATTTGCCGAAACGCAAGGATATATTCTTGTTAAAGAAAGGGTTGCAG
>JAZQJN010000045.1:0-6194 GCA_045541655.1 Acutalibacteraceae bacterium | reverse complement strand
GTTAACGTTTGTGATAATCCTTGTGATGTTGTAGATTGTTCAGATTATATTTTCCTTTGTGTTAAACCTCAAATGTTTAATGAGGTCGTTTTAGAGTTAGATAATTCAATTACCGATGAAAAGTGCATCGTAAGCATTATGGCGGGTGTTAAAATTAATACTATAAAGAATTCATTATCTTCAAATCCATCAGTAATTCGAATTATGCCAAACACCCCGTTAATGATGGGGATGGGTGCTTCTGGTGTATGTCATTGTGAAACAACTTCTGATGATGATTTTAAGATTATTTTAGATATTTTTTCTTCCTGCGGTAAAGCCATTGTGGTTGATGAAGATGATATTTCTGCTGTCACTGCTATTTCGGGTAGTGGACCCGCTTATTTCTTCAAATTTGCTCGTGCTTTGATAGAAGAAGGCGTTGAGTTAGGTTTATCTGCTGAAGATTGCCTTACATTAGTGTGTCAAACAATGCGTGGGAGTGCCGAAATGCTTGAAAAATCGGGCAAATCTGCTGATGATTTGATTACCATGGTAACTTCTCCAAATGGGACAACCCACGCCGCTAACATATCTTTTGATGGTAATTCTTTTGAGCCGATTGTAAAAGAAGCGGTTAGAGCGTGCTACGATAGGGCTGTGGAATTATCTGAAAACTAATTTTTATCATAATATTTTTATCTTTTGCGTATATCTTATAAGGACAAGTTATTTCGTAAAGGATGGGTATTATGAAAGTTTTATCTATTAAAGACACGAAGGTACAAAACATTATAGAATTAATAAATCAAAGAAAAATTGAAACTCTATACAGTATTATCCTTCTTTTGGGGATGTTTTTAGGGGCGGTTTTCTCGGGAAAACAATCTTCAGACATTTTAGATTTAAAGGTTTTCTTTGATAATTTTCTTTTATCTCGTAGAAGTTCTTCTTTTGTTGATATTTTTACAGGTGCTTTTATATCAAATTTTACATATTTATTGCTTTTATTTCTCGGTGGTATGTTTGCCTTGGGTAGTATTTCTGATGGTGTTGTTTTGTTATTCAAGGGCACATCACTTGGAGTTTTAATGGGATATTCTTATCTTATCTATGGTTTAAAAGGTGCTGCGTTTGCTATTATTATAATCTTACCAGGTGCGTTTATAACGGCACTCGCATTTGTTTACTCATCAAAAGAAAGTTGTTTATTTTCGCTTTATTTCTTTAGATTATTTACGAATAATCCGCCGTTAACATCTATTAAACAAGATTTTAAGAAATATTGTGTTAAATTTATTGTTGTTATATTATTAATAACCTTTTCCGCTTTGGCAGACGGTCTTTTAACAAGAGTTTTTTGGAAGGTATTTAACCTGTAATTTATTTATTTTGTAAGATTTTTTAAAAGAAAGGATGGTTAAAATGACTGATTATAAAAATGAATTTAATAATTATTTAATCAATGTAAAAAAATCATCCGCTAATACTATCGAATCTTATATGAGAGATATTGATAGTTTTTTGAATTATCTTAATTCATTCAAGATTAAACCTGAAAAAGTTACTCCTGATATCATTGAACAATACACCGATAGTTTATTTAAGATGGGACGGTCAACATCTACGGTTACAAGAGTTATTTCATCCATTAGATGTTATTTTAGATTCCTCAAATCCAAGGGAAATGTTGTAGATTTACCTACCCATAAAACAGAACAGGTAAAAATGGAAAAGAAACTTCCCGAAATTCTTTCTGAGCAGGAAATAGAATTGCTTCTTATGCAACCCAACGTATCCGATATGAAAGGGTTAAGAGATAAAGCAATGCTTGAAATTCTTTATGCTACAGGAATTAGGGTTACTGAACTTATAGAACTTAAGGTTGAGGATATTAATATTCAAATGAAGGTTTTGCATTGTAAAAGTGTAAAAAACGCTCGTTATATTCCAATTTATGATGAGGCACTTCAAATTCTTGTTGATTACATAACCAAGGTAAGACCGGCTCTTGTTTTTGATGATGAGAACACTTTGTTTACCAATATGAATGGTTCTCCTATGACAAGACAAGGTTTTTGGAAGATAGTTAAACATTATTCTAAACAAGCAGGAATATCTAAAGACATAACCCCTCACACCTTAAGACATTCCTTCGCTGCTCATCTTCTTGAAAATGGTGCAAATATTGTAGCAATTAAAGATATGTTAGGCCATTGTGATATATCTTCTACCAATATTTACAATAGAATTCTTGAAAAACAACATACAAGTCAATATGCTTCGGAATACATTTCTTTCCATCCTAAAGCAAAAAGAGCATAAAAAACCTTCATCCATTTTTTTGGATGAAGGTTTTTTGCTACTTATTGATCGTTTTCAAGATGTGTTAATACTTCGTTTAGAGTAAAAAGTGTTTCCTGTGATTTGAGAAGTTTAACCACGATATGAGGTTTGTTGCCTGCATTTAGTCTAATTCTTCCACGCATTTTATTAGATAAGGACATTACCTTTTGAATATCGGGAGAATTGATATATAAAAGCATTGAATCTCCCTTTTGAACCGCTTCGTAAATACCTAAATTTGCGGCACGATTGCGAAGAAGAGCAACCTTTATTAATCCAATAACTGAGGGTGGTGGTTGACCAAAACGGTCAATAAGTTCATCGGTTACGTCATAAACGTCTTCTTCGGTTTTAATATCTGCAATAGTACGATATACACCAAGACGTTGGGAAAGATTGCTGATATACCATTCAGGTATGTGTGCTTCAATTTGCATATCTACCATACATTCAGGTTTTTCCTCAACCTTTTCGCCTTTTTCCTCTTTAACGGCTTGTTCAAGTAGTTTGAGATACATATCGTATCCTACTGATGCCATTTGACCATGTTGTTCACCGCCAAGAAGATTACCGGCACCTCGTATTTCTAAATCTCGCATAGCAATTTTAAGTCCGGAGCCAAATTCTGCGAATTCTCTTATTGCCTCAAGGCGTTTTGTGGCATCTTCGTTGAGAACTTTACCTCTACGGAAGGTAAGATATGCGTACGCACGACGGGATGATCGACCGATTCTACCTCTAATTTGATGAAGTTGAGCAAGACCAAAACAGTCTGCGTTTTCAATAATCAGCGTATTTGCATTGGGTACATCAACGCCTGTTTCAATAATTGTGGTACAAACAAGGAGATCGATTTCATTTTCGATTAGTTTACGCCATACCTCACTTAATTCGTCTTCACCCATTTGTCCGTGGGCTATTGCCACTCTTGCCTCAGGTATACGAATTTGTAGTGATGCGGCAACCTTTTCGATGTTATCTACTCGGTTATGAAGATAATATATCTGACCGCCCCTGCGAAGTTCTCTGCGAATTGCCTCGGCGATAAGCCCGGCATCGTACTCTGTAACATAGGTTTGAACGGGATGTCTGTCTAATGGTGCTTCTTCAATAATAGACATATCTCTGATGCCCGACATAGCCATGTTGAGTGTGCGGGGGATAGGTGTAGCGGAGAGGGTCAGGATATCTACATTAGGGAATTTTTCTTTTAGTTTTTCTTTTTGTGCAACGCCAAAACGTTGTTCCTCATCAATAATAACAAGTCCTAAATTTTTGAATTGAACATCCTTTGATATTAGTCTGTGGGTACCGATAACCATATCCGATTCACCTGTTTTGAGGCGACGAATAGTTTTATCTTGTTGAGATTTTGTTCTGAAACGGGATAATAAATCTATTTCAACCGGCATATTATCCATTCTTTTAAGAACAGTTTGATAGTGTTGCCAAGAAAGGATAGTGGTGGGTACCAACATAGCACATTGTTTTCCATCGGCTATACATTTAAATGCGGCACGAAGGGCAACCTCAGTTTTACCAAAACCAACATCACCGCACAAAAGTCGATCCATAGGGATAGGCCTTTCCATATCATTTTTGATCTCACTTATGCACCTTAATTGGTCTTCGGTTTCTTCATATTCAAAACGACGTTCAAAGTCATTTTGAAAGTCGGTATCTTCACTGAATGCGTGTCCCGGAGTGTTCATTCGTTTGGAATACAGTTCAATCAGGTCTTTGGCTATATCCTTAACCATACCTCTAACACGAGTTTTGGTTTTATTCCATTCACTGCCTCCGATTTTGTTAAGACGAACAATCGCTCCTTCGCCGGATGGACCAATATATTTTGATACTAAATCGAGTTGAGTTACAGGTACATATAAAACGTCTTTCCCTGCATAAGCAATAGTTATATAATCTTTTGTTATACCGGAGGATTGAATCTTGTTTATTCCGTTAAATACGCCTATTCCGTGTACGGCGTGAACTACATAATCGCCGATTTTGAGCTCATCTAATGAATGATATGAGTTTTTGTTATCGGTTTTTATTTTCTTTTTGCTGTACGCGGACAGCTTTCCGTGGGTTATTAGACAAAATTTAGTAGAAGAATATTCAAAACCTGCTGAGAAATGATTTGATATAATATTAACAATACCTTTTGCTGTTTCACGATTCTCGGATACAATTTGACAAGGAATATTTAATTTGTTTAGATCATCGTAGAAGATTTTTGATGTCTTTTCGCTCCCCGATGCTAAAACTATGGTATATCCTCTGGATATTAAGGGAGAAATGTCATCAGATAACACAGATAAGTTACCTGCCCAAGGGGTGGATGTCGATGCAGTAAAGGTAATTAATTCTTTAACAGGTACATCAAAACTGCCTCTTGCGAAGTTATCAAGGAATATTGCTTCATTTTCGGTGTATATTTTGGATAATTTTGTGAAATCGATAGAGAAATCATCAAGTCCGTTGCATAGAATACCATCATCAAAAAGAATTTCAATATCTTTTTCTTGTTGCAGTTTGTAAACCCTGTGTTTTTCTTTTACCTTAACCGATTCGCTTACAAACAACAATGTATCGGTGGTGTAATCAAATATCGTGGATGGTGCATCTAATACCGGAATAAATCGATCAATACCATTAGGAAGAATACCGTTTTTGGCAAGTTCGATATCTTTTAATAAATTATCTTTTGCCTTTTCATTTGACTTAGATTTGAGTTTCGATATTATTTTCTCTAATCTTTCTGCGAGAATATTGGTTGTGTCAAACAAAACCTCGCAAACAGGAGGAACTGTAATACTGTCAATGGGATTGGTGCGTCTTTGAGTAATAACGTCAAAGTAGGATATAGAATCTATTTCATCGCCAAAATATTCGATTCTGATAGGATCTTTGGTTTGTGGCAAAAATATATCGATAATACCGCCTCTTTGAGCGAATTGACCAACACCTTCCACAAGTTCGCTGTGGATGTATCCCGCCGAAATAAGCAGTTTGCAAAGGATATCAGGAGGCAATTCTTTGCCGACTTCAAAGGTGAAGGTGCGTTTTAATAACTTTTCGGGGGAAATTGTGTATTGACATGCAGAATCTACCGAACATACTGCAATATCGTAATCCTCATCACTTATTTTTGCCAAGGCACCAAGTCTTGCGTGTTCAAATTGTTTAGAATATCCTTCTGCACTACGGAAATTAAGATCACGGGCAGGGAAGAGAACACTTCTCATTCCGAAATTATCTAAATCTTCGCAAAAACGTACCGCTTCAGCTTCATCTGACGTTATAATAAGTCCTCTTCGATTCTTTTTTTTGCATAACGTGGATATAATATGTGCTTTGTGAATATGTGAAACACCGTTGATTCCCATAGGTAATCGACCCTTATCCACTGAATCGGATAGGGTTTTGTATTCGGGTATTTGTGTTAAGAATGAGTCAAATACCGACACAGGATAATCAACCTTTCATAATTTGATTTTTAAACATATTAACATAAAATTCAATAATTTTCAATCGATTATAAGATAATAAAGGGTCGAAAGAAAGTATCTTTCGACCCTTTTTGTCGTTTAATTACTCTTGATTTCCGTTTTTAAGTAAAATCTTTTCTATGCAGTCACCGCAAATGTTGCGACCTTCAAATTCTTGAAGTTTGTTTGTCCCTTTGCAAAAGATGCAACAGGGTTCATATTTTTTTAGAATAATCATATTATCATCAGTAAAAATTTCAAGGGAATCCACCTTGTCTTCTAAATCAAATATTCTTCTGATTTCTTTAGGAATAACAATTCTACCTAATTCATCAATTTTTCTAACAATACCGGTTGATTTCATAAATTTATACC
>JAZQJN010000044.1:0-9702 GCA_045541655.1 Acutalibacteraceae bacterium | reverse complement strand
CATGGCTACGATCCGACTTTAGAAAAACCCATAACGCCGGTGTATTTGACGCCTACACCCCTGAAATGAGAGCTTGTCGTTCAAGCCATATTATTACCGGTCTTCCCGATGCATATGGTCGTGGCCGTATTATTGGTGACTATCGTCGCGTTGCTCTTTATGGTATTAATCTTCTCATTGAAGATAAACTTGATCAAAAAGCAAGTTTAGAAACCACAATGACCGCCGATGTTATCCGCGATCGTGAAGAAATCTCCGAGCAAATCCGTGCTTTAGAAGATTTGAGAAAGATGGCAGCATCCTATGGATACGACATCTCTGAACCTGCAAAAGACACTAAAGAAGCCATTCAATGGATGTATTTTGCATATCTTGCAGCAGTTAAGGAACAAAACGGTGCAGCAATGTCCCTTGGACGCACCTCTACTTTCATTGATATTTATGCTGAAAGAGACCTTAAAAACGGAGTATATACCGAAGAGGAACTTCAAGAAATCATTGACCAATTTGTAATGAAGCTTCGTCTTATCAAATTTGCTCGTACTCCCGAATATAACGCCCTCTTCTCCGGCGACCCCCAATGGGTAACCGAATCCCTTGCAGGTGTTGCTATTGACGGACGTCATATGGTTACCAAAACCACCTACAGATATCTCCACACCCTTGAAAATCTTGGTGCTGCACCCGAACCCAACCTTACCGTTCTTTGGTCCACCAGATTACCCCTTAACTTCAAGAGATTCTGTGCAAGACTTTCTATTGAAACCTCATCTATTCAATACGAAAACGATGATCTTATGCGTTACACTCATGGTGATGACTACGCTATTGCTTGTTGTGTATCCTCTATGAGAGTTGGCAAAGAAATGCAATTCTTTGGTGCTCGTGCAAACCTTGCAAAGTGTTTACTCTACGCTATCAACGGCGGTGTTGATGAAATTTCAGGCAAACAGGTTGGTCCTAAGTATCGTGCTATCACCTCCGAATACCTTGATTACGATGAGGTTATGGAACGTTATGAAGATATGATGGAATGGCTTGCAAAGGTTTATGTAAATACCCTTAACGTTATCCATTATATGCACGACAAATATTGTTACGAAAAAATCCAAATGGCACTTCATGATAAGGAAGTTAAACGTTGGTTTGCTACCGGTATTGCAGGACTTTCTGTAGTAGCTGACTCCCTTTCCGCTATTAAATATGCTAAAGTTAAGACCATTCGTAACGAACAAGGCATTGTCGTTGATTATGAAATCGAAGGCGACTTTCCCAAATACGGCAACGATGATGATCGTGTTGATTCTATCGCATACGATATCGTTCATAAGTTTATGGAATATATCAGAAAGAATCCCACTTATAGAGATGGTATTCCTACTACCTCTATTCTTACCATCACTTCTAACGTTGTATATGGTAAAAACACCGGTTCTACTCCTGACGGCAGACAAAAGGGCGAAGCATTTGCTCCCGGTGCTAATCCTATGCATAAACGTGACAGCCACGGTGCAGTAGCTTCTCTTGCATCGGTTGCTAAACTTCCCTTCACCGATGCTCAAGACGGTATTTCCAATACATTTTCGATTATCCCCGGTGCACTTGGTAAGGATGATCGCATCTTTGTTGGTGATATCGATGTTGACCTTGACTGCGACTGCTGTGCAGGTGGTGCTTGTATGTCTCCTACCCTCTTTGAAGGTTTGGATGATAACGCACAATAAATTTATTAAAGTAAAGGAGATTTAACTATGACTGCAACTGTTAACCAAATTGATAACTTAGTTTCCCTTCTTGACGGATATATTGAAAAAGGTGGACATCACGTTAACGTAAACGTGTTCACAAAAGATATGCTCCTTGACGCACAGGCACATCCCGAAAAATATCCTCAACTTACCATTAGAGTAAGTGGATATGCTGTAAACTTCATTAAACTCACTAAAGAACAACAAGATGAGGTTATTTCTCGTACATTCCACGACCAAATCTAGCAAATGAAGGGCTATATTCATTCAAAAGAGAGTTTTGGTACTGTCGATGGTCCCGGATTAAGATATGTACTTTTTATGCAAGGATGTCCAATGAGGTGTCTTTATTGTCATAATCCGGACACGTGGGAGCCAAACACCGGTGATTTAATATCTGTTGATGAGATTATCGCAGATTATAATCATAACAAATCGTTCTATACCCACGGTGGTATTACGGTTACCGGTGGCGAACCCCTTTTACAAGTTGAGTTTGTGATCGAGCTTTTTAAAAAAGCAAAAGAATACAATATTCATACCTGTATCGATACTTCTGGCATAACTTTTAATCCTAAAAGCGAAAGATGTCTTGCTGAAATAGATGAACTTCTAAAATACACCGACCTTGTGATGCTTGATATTAAGCATATTGACCCCGAAAAGCATAAAGTACTTACGGGTCAGGATAATAAGAATATCCTTAAATTTGCTAAATATTTAGAAGATAAAGGCACATCTGTGTGGATTAGACATATTATTGTTGAAGGATACACCGACAATGCTGATGATTTGTTTAAATTGGGTCAATTTATTGGTTCTTTAAGTAATCTAAAAGCGTTGGATGTTCTTCCCTATCATACGATGGGAGTATCAAAATATGCTCAATTAGGTCTAGATTATCCGTTAGAGGGTATTCCTGCCCTTCCTGTTGAAAAAGCCGTCGAAGCAAAGCAACATATTATTGAAGGTATTAAAAGTATCAGAAATTAACTATAAGAAAACCGTACTTACAAATTGTAAGTACGGTTTTTAATATGCTATTTTATTTCTTCATAAAGAATAAGTTCAGATGACATTGTAACAGGAATATCAATTTCAACACCTTTAAGTTTGAGTTGAGCACCCGAGATTCTAAAGGATGACCTTGTATTATCCAAGGTAACAATATAATCTTTATCTGCATCAACACCCTTGAATTTTACCAATGTATTGGTTGTTTCGGGGCCTAAATTGAATATTCCTATTGCACCCTTGCTGTTATCGTTATCTGAAATCTCAAGTACAACGGTGGATGTGTTTTTATCAAATCCAACTACAGGAGTGTGGTGATACACCTTACATCTGGGGAGGAAGGGTCTGATAAAATTCTTGTAAATGTCGGTGCTATGTTTTACAAACTCAATAAGTTCAGGGTTTGCATCGTACATAGCGGGAGAAATAACGTTAAGGGACATATGACCAAACATAGTATTTCTCATGTGAGCTTCAGCAGAACCGAACTCATGACAACCCATACCTGCAAATAATCTATCTACCTTTTCAGGAGGAAGTGCCATTGTCATACCGTTTGTAATAACGATAGAACGGGGCATTCTTTGCCAGTCGGATACCCAGGTATGGTTAAATGCTTTCATAAAACCGGTATCTGTACGACCGCCACCGGCAGCACATCCCTCAAATATAACGTTAGGAAATTTCTTTTTAAGATTACGATACATATTATAGACAGCATTAATATGTCTAACAGAAATACATTCCTTGCTACCGTTATTGTTGCCCATTGCAAAGATATGACGTCCATCAATGTTGTAATCTACGCGAAGCATATCAAGTTTATATTCAGTAAAAATTCTTGAGAGTTCATCCTCAGCCCATTTAGCAACCTCGGGATTCGTAAAATCAAGGAATCCATTATATTTATCGCCTTTTATACCGTTGGGATACCATTCAGGTTTTTCATTATGCAGGTTACATAAATCGCCAATACGTTCAATTTCGACCCATAATGAAAACTTCATACCCAATTCATGGCAGTAATCTCTTATTTCATCAATACCATTGGGATAACGTTCTGCATTAGGAACGTTTACGCCATTATATCTTCCCCATCCCATTTCTTGGCACGGAGGGCAAGCCCAACCGGCATCAATGATGAAGACTTCACCGCCCATTTCTTTCATTTGACGGATAAATGCCTTCGAAGTTTCAACAGACATATCGTGCTCAGCACCCATACCGCAACCGATTAGCATCTCCCCTGCTTCCGTGCCGGGAATATTAAATACGGTATCTCTCATATGAGCGTGCATATTGTGAATAACATCGTCAAATCCTTTATTTGACATAGCCATATGAAATTCAGGGCTTGTATAAGTTTCACCGGGAGAAATAATATAAAGAGGAGAATATCCGGTTATACCCGCACTAAAGCTAAGTTGATTAGTAGGACGGCTGTTATGAGCGTTAAAGTCAAGTTCAAAACTACATCCACCGCTCCATCCGGTCTGGAAATACCACATCTCACCGCTGAAATTATTTCGTAGGAATAAAAGAGGATGACGGAATCTATCTCTTTTGAAACGAGTGTTAATGGTTGTAACTTCAGGGAGTAAGGGTTTCCAACAAAAGTCTCCCTCATACACAGGAGCATCATTCTTAAAATAACCGTAAGAATAATGGGTATCGACAGGTTTACTGCTTGAATACACATCACGATAGTTGCATTGAATACCGCCTGAAAACACATTTAAACGGCTAAGAGCCATATTGTTATCTGAAAGATTTTCTATCTCTAAATATCTTGTATAAGCGTTATTACCATCAACAATAGTGTGGACTCGAACATTAAAATCTTTAATGTTTGAATGTAAAGTTAAAATGGAATGACAACCGTTTTCGGTTTGTTCTTTTTTGAAATCGACAAAGGTAAAGTCATAATCAACCGAAACACCATCAATTTCAATGCCAAAGCAAGAGGAAGAAAAAAATGTATCGGGTGAAAATCTTGTGGGAGTATTGGTTAAAACATTTAGTGGATAACCTGAGAAATTATATCCCGCTGTAACTAACATACCGTTTATAAAGGTTTCTTCATAAACTGCAGTACCCGAACGATAGCAAAAATGCTCACAAGAATCACTATAATTCTCAATCTTATGAGTCTTAATATTTGTTTCCATAGTCTTATACCTCCTATGGTAAAATCACTAATTTATTAATACCATTAGTACTGTGAATTATACAATATCATTTATTAAAAGTCAATATTATTCCGGCAGCAATACAAATAAACCATAATAAAACAGATATCCTCCAAAGTCAGATAACTTACTGCTTTAGAGGATAATGCTAAATTATATCTTTTTAAAATTATTATTAGTTAACACGTTAACATATTTATCGTTAAAATGTTTATATGAACGAAAAATGCCATCATCAAGTCCGATAATATTATTGGGATATCCCTTAATAACAAAAATATTAATAATATTGCTTTCTAAAGAAAATTTAAAAATAGGAGTCATCTCCCCTGCTTGTCTGAATGCAAGACCCGGAATCAATGGTTTTTGTTCCAAAATGATAGTGTCATTTTTGCAATGTATGATTGAATGTTTGTTAGCAAATTTTTTCATTATAATAATACTATATTTCCTATCATCGGTAACTAAATCATAAACTTTAACAAAATCTGTTTTATATGAAATTTTCTTTGATTTCTTAAATTGTTGAAATATATTCATTTTTATGCCCCCAACAAATAATCACTGATAAGCATGATACAAAATCCAACTAAAAGTGCGTAAGTCGCACCTTTTTGATGTCCGTGAGCGTGGGTTTCGGGTATCATTTCATCACTTATAACATAAAGCATTGTTCCTCCTGCAAATGCAAGTGCAAAAGGTAAAATTGCCGAAGCAATACTGATTGCAAAATATCCAATCAAAGTACCTAAAACCTCAATTATTCCCGTAAACATAGCACAAACAAAGGTTCTTCTTGGCGATACCCCTGCTAAAAGCATAGGAGAAATAATAACCATACCCTCCGGAATGTTTTGAAGTGCTATACCTCCTGCTATCATAAGTGCTTGGGACGTATTACCTGAACCGAATCCAACACCGGCTGCAATACCCTCGGGTAGGTTGTGTATTGCAATAGCGGTTACAAAAAGCAATACTTTGTTTAGTTTATCATTATCATTTAAATTATCAGCACCAAACAAACTGTGCAAATGTGGAATAAATCTATCTACAACGCTCATAGATATTGCTCCTGCAAAAATTCCAACAACAGTAATGATACCATATCCCCCACCAAATTCAAGGGAGGGCAAAATCAAGCCAATTACAGCCGCCGCAAGCATTACACCCGCAGCAAAGGATAATACAATATCAGAAAATGCGTGGGATATTTTTTTGAAAATAAACCCTATAATAGAACCAATTATTGTTGATGCACCAACACCAATAGCTGTTAGCAATACAATCTCCATAGTATATACTCCTTATAAAAGTTTTCGAGCAAAGATGCAATGCTTCTTTCGATTATCCAAATCCAAAATTCTTCGCTCTTTACACTAGTACCATCCAAATCCATAAGAACTGCCTTCACAGGTTTTTTAAGATTAACGGGATGAATAGGATAATATGCATTGTACTGCATAGCGGAAGGCACATATGCTAAGGTTTTATCCTCAAATCCAATCAGTTCCACCTTGCTGTCAGGTGTTAACAAAATATTCTTAACGCCGTCTTTACCAACGTGAAAATCATTATTGCTTGTATGATCAACTTCGATTAATGGACTGTTTTCTGTAATTGTTCCAAAATCAGTAAGTTTAATTGTTGTTCTTGACATTGTTTATTCTCCGAAATTTTATATACGTTTAACAATAACATATTATAACAAATATATTATGATGGTGCAATAAAAAAATGAAATCCTGTCCACTTTTTGTAGACAGGATTTATACATTAAAAATTATTATAATATTTTTTCGAGGACATCTCCTACCGCTTTTGCCATGGATACAAAACCAAGGTCATTCGGATGACAATTATCAACTGTTCCATCATTGCCGGCAAATTCCATAAGTTTAGTTCCCTCAATTAAATAAACGTTTTTATCACCATTTTTTATAGCGTTATTATACGTCGTTTTGATGATATTCAATCGCAAGAGTTCGTCATCAGTTAGGGAAAATTTAGGACGCGACATCATTATAATTGGTAAATCAGGATTAGCAATGCGTATTCTCTTGAACATTCTTTCGTGGGTGTTTTTTAAGTATTCTGCAGTAGGGGCATTATGATCATAATCGTACACAAAACAAGACATATCCAGTTTACTAATATAATCTGAAATCAAATCCTCTGCTTTACCACTGCCTGAAAAACCAAGATTAATATAATCAACATTTAACCGACGAGAGATAATACTTTCATAGGACATACCCGGCCTTGACGCACATCCTCCTTGTGTTATAGATGAGCCGTAATAAACAATCGGCTTTTCTATTTTGTATGGATTGGGAGCACATATCCTGGCATTTTCACTAATACCTATATACAATTCATTCACAGAACTATAGAGAGGAAGATTGATGCAAATATCGTGCATACCATTAATATAATGATGTATGATACCATCGTAAGTATCTACGATATCATACGGAACAACAAAAGTTGAGTTGTAATTATTATCTACGTATAGGTCAAATCCTGCTGAACCGGTTAAGGCAAAGTGAGACATTCTGCTGATATCAGACACTATAGCGTGGATAGCTATATAAGGACTATCTGTTTTAAAACGAACCCTTCCTCCTGCAGTATTAGCGTGAAGAATAGCAACTCCATCGTTTACATTATTTGCAATATTTTCAGGTATTCTTCTAAATTTACCGCTATCATAAAAAACACCGTGGATATGAAATGGATCGTTTAGCACATTATAAAACTTTATATCAGCTACATCCAAATTAGATTTTATATTAAAATTAGAATCAATTATAGAAATGTTATTCAAATCAATCACCGATATAGTATAAAGTAACACCAAATATAATAGTTTTAACAATTAACATAATAGTAGAAAATTATTAAAATTTAGATTGTTATATTTATTATACCGAATATTTTTCTAAATACATTGCATATTTTTCTTCAAACTCAGCATTTCCTCTTCTAATCATACGAACCTCATCATGTGCATTCATATTGTGATGATGTTCATCAATTACACACACCGCAATATTGGAACAGTGGTCGGAAACACGTTCAAGATTAGTAAGAAGATCAGACCATACAAAACCAACTTCAATGGTATGAGATCCATCTTTAAGTCGTGAAATATGATTTTCACGAAGTTTGCTCTTAAGTTCATCGATTACCTGTTCAAGTGGTTCAACTGAACATGCAAGTTCAAAATTATTAGTAACAAAAGCTTCGGTGGCACGTTCAACAATTTCACTAACCGCACTACACATAGTATTAAGTTCTGCTTTAGATTGAGCTGTAAATTCTATTCCTTTGGAATTAATTTCTTCTGCTGATTCGAGAATGTTAACACTATGGTCAGAAATTCGTTCAAAATCGCCGATTGCTTTAAGTAATTTAGAAACAGTATTACTATCATTATCGCTCATCTGATGACGGCTAAGCTTTGTAAGGAAGGTACCAAGTACATCTTCGTAATTATCGGCATCTTTTTCTGCTTTTCTGATTTTAGCAGCATTTTCTGAACTATACTCCTCAAGAGAACCGATACTATAGGACAACGCTTTTTTTGCAACAGAAGCCATTTTATTAACAATATTACCACAATGCTCAATTGCAACTGGAGGAGTATTAAGCAAACGATCGTCAATGGTAACAAATTCATCATCACCGTCGCCGTCGGGAATGATTTTTTTAGAAAGTCCTTCAAGGAAACTTGTAAAAGGAAGGAATAAAATTACACATAAAATTTTGAATGAAGTATGACATATTGCAACACCTATATGATTGGCATTTTCTCCAAGTATTGGAGGTGCCCATGTTGACGAAAGAACCCAGAATACGGTAAGCCAGACACCAGTACCAAGAACATTGAAAAGGAAATGAACAAGTGCAGCACGCTTGGCATTTTTGTTGGTACCGAAGCAGGAAATAAGTGCGGTAACACAGGTTCCTATATTTTGACCCATAATAATAGGAATTGCAGCAGCATATGTAACACCTTTTGTTACAGTGAGGGCTTGTAAAATACCAACAGATGCAGAACTTGATTGGATAATACCCGTAAGTACAGCACCAACCAAAACACCAAGAAGTGGGTTTTCAAACATAACAAACATATTTCTGAAACCTTCACTGGATGCAAGGCCTTTAACCGAGGCAGACATAGCATCCATACCAAACATAAGGGTTGCAAAACCGAGAAGAATATGACCGGTATCCTTACGTTTGTTGGAATTAGAGAACATAATAAAAATTGTACCGATTAGTGCGAGAATCGGTGTAAAAAAACTTGGTTTTAAGAACGAAGCAATAGTACCAACCGCAGAAATACTATCAAGACTCAGAATCCAAGCGGTAATTGTAGTACCAACGTTGGCTCCAATGATAACACCAATGGATTGTTTTAGGGTCATAATGCCCGAGTTAACAAAACCAACTACCATAACTGTGGTTGCTGATGAACTTTGAATAACAGCAGTAACACCAAGACCGGTTAAAAAACCTTTAAACTGATTATCGGTAAACTTTGAAAGTAAATTTTTTAGTCCAAAACCGGCACGACGTTCAAGACTATCGCCCATAATCTTCATACCGTAAAGGAACAAACAAAGTCCACCAATAAGACTTAAGATTTCTTTTGTACCCATTAATTTTCCTCCATAATAAGTAATATAAAAATATCAATATATCAAAATCGTTTGAATAATAACACAAAAAACAACAAATTTCAACCA